>JAICHN010000412.1 GCA_025924845.1 Chloroflexota bacterium
CGGACCGGCGGGTTCGGCCGGCGATGGCACATTGCCGGGCTGATAGCGCCAGTAGCAGGTGTTGCGGTGGAAGGTCCAGGCAACCGGGTATGCGGCGCGAAACATTGTGGCTCCTTGCTAATCAAAGGGATGGGGATATGGATTCAAGTCGCTGAACTGCAGGCGGGCGGAGGTGAGGCCCAATTGCTGCGGCAATTCATACAGGCGACGGCCCCCTAGGCGCGGCTCCTGGGCACCGAAGGCAATCGGCTGGTAGCCCGGCAGGATCACGCGAACGACGGATAAGCCCCAGCGCGCCAGGTCCGGTGGAGTTAGATTGTAGTACAGCAGGTCGCCTTGGCCGGCGCGGCAATACATCACGAGTTGTTCGAGTTGGGCACCGGCACTACCGGCAGATCCCGGCTGCCAGGCCCCAGGCTCCGGTGTGCGGTCGAGGAGGAAGCCGAGCGCGGGCAGCAGCGCCGGGCTACAGTAGAGCAAGCCATGGTCATGCATATCCGCGACCCGTTGTGGGTCCTCGACCAGCGTCGCTACTTGTTGTTGGACTTGCGGGCGGCGCAAGCTCCGTCGATACGAGGGGTGAATCTGGCCTACTTCCAGGATGGCTTTCCGCGCCGCCCGCGCGGGGGTCAGGTCGGCGCCCAGGCCGGCGATCACCGCGGGTCCCGTACTCCCCGGCTGTTGCAGCCCTAGCGCCAGGAAGACGGCACAGGGATGATCGGTGGGGACTTGCCACAGGCCCAGATCGACACCTCGCCGCTGGTAGGCGCGGCATAAGGCGCGGATCGCGGCCTCGGGGTGGGTGAGCGGATCGACCCGGCGCGTGGGCAGGCGCCCGAACCAGGTGATCATAAAGGCGTCGCGTTCCAGGACTTCATAGGTTGCGGCGAGGATGGCCTGGGTCAGACTCGCCCCGGCGGCCAGTCCATTCGAGGTGACTGGAAACAGGTACTCGCTGGGGTGCTGGGCTTGATAGTCCATATAGGCGGCGAGGGCCGGGAGGTAGACGCGTGCGCCGCTCACTAGCGAGCGGCCCCGCACCCAGCCTAGAACACTGGTTTCTGCGTAAGGCTGGTAGGGGAGTGCCACGTACTGCTGAGGATCATACAGCACGAGATCCCTGGGATCCAGACTGGCCCCGTCTAACTCACCCCGGCGGGCGTACACGATAGTCCTCGGATCGACCGAACCTCCGGCGTAACGTTCGATGGCTTCGCCCAGCCCGCTGGCCCGCGCCTCGACCTGGGTCATCCCTTTGCCCCAGCAGGTTAGGTCGGCCGGTGAAATGTCGGCCTGGAAATGATGGTTGGATAAGGTCACCTGGCAGATATAGGGGAGCGCCGGCTCCGCCGCATCCTTCTCGTACCATTGCATATCGCGGATGATACCGGTCTGGGGACTGACTAATTCGGGACCGATTTGCACGAGATCACCGGCTTGGTCACCTGCCGCCAGCAAGTCCGGCAGGATCGGATGTGGGGGCGCGCTGTGCTTTGGCGAACCACAGGCTGGACAATCCGGCTGCTGCAAGATCGGATGGACCGCAGTCTGGAGGGTGAGCGCTGCGTACTCCAGGACGCGGCCGGCTAGCCCAGGCTGCTCCAGGCCCAGAATCACTTGCAGTAGCGTGGTGGCGAGCACGCCGGCGAGGTGGGGCATAAGCGCGGGGAGGACGGCGCGGGTATGCAAGCGCGGTAGGGTTTGCCGGTCGAGGTACTCCTCGTAGGCCAGGGCCGCCACACTATCGGCGGAGCAGGCGACGCGGCGCATGCGATAGCACATATAACAAGCCGTTTGGCCGGGTAGGATGAGGGGTCCGGCCCAACCCTGGTGGCCCAGCGCTTCCGCATACAAGGCGGGCACCCTGACGCGCAAGCTGGCCCGATTTACCCAGTGATGGACTGGGCCGAAGCCGCGATCGAAACAACTGACGACACAATCACGGCCGGTCACCAGGTCCTCGACACTCTGCGACGTGAGAAGGGCGGGGCCGAGCGTGAGATCCAGGGCCTCCCCGTCCGGATTCTGCTCCCGCAAGGCGCGGACAAGGATCTCTTGCCGGGCTTGGCCGAGTGCTGCGGCGTTGCCGACCGGCAGTAGCGGCAAGTTGCCGGACCGGCACGGGTAGGGATCGACCAGCGTGAAGTGTCTCAGGCCACAGCGGGCCAGAAGCAGCGCGAGATGGGCACCCATCCCTTCCAACCCGATGATAGTAACGCGTGCTTCTGCCAAACGAGCGCGCGCCGTGCCCGCGGGAAGCTGGAGGGTATCGAGCAGGGCCAGGAGGGGTGCCAGGGTGGGCACCGGATCCGGCTGCGGGCCTCGACCGCTGCGCAAAATTCCGCTGGTGACAAGCGCATCAAGGGTACGGCGTAGCTCACTTGGTTCCACATTGGGGAGTTCGGCGGCGAGGTGCTGCCAAGTGCGCCCGCGCTCGAGTAATGGCAGGAACCGCTCGATCACCAGTCGCGCGAGCGGGCCGCCGATGCGACTAGCGCGTGTAGCCGACTGGCAGAGCCATTCATCCCTTCCCAGGGGAATAACATCGAGATCAGGAACGAGAGAATAGGTAAGAGCAGGAGCGTGATTGCTCGGTTGACTTGTCACCATCGGATGGTTCCTGTTCTAAGGGTGCAGCCGGACCTGTCGGGTCCGGCTGCACCCTTCTTATCTGCTTGGCCGCAGCGTTTAGTGCTCATGGGAGCCAGCCGGGCTCCTGCCACCAATTTCTGAAAGCGACGAGGGTTTAGTGACCTAGGGTCGTGAAGCGGGCGACGTTGGTGGCAAGTGTGACCGGCAGGGTCGCGATGCGTTCCACCGCAGGCGGTGCTGTGCCGTGGCGATTGGCACAGTTGCAAAGTGTGGGATACATGTGCTCGGGCACACGGGTCTCCAGCCCTCCATTCCGCGATAGGGGGCGTACGTTCTTCAGTGTATTATTGATGTCGATAATCTGCAGATCCATTGTATTCCTCCTGTGATTTGAATAGATTGGGGGCATAGTTGCTGTCCCTCAGCATTTGGTTGCTCCCGCCAGATGGGAACAACCAATCGATAATAAGAGCGGGTCTGACAGTGTAAGTGGGAAGAAAGGTCCCGTGCCTCGGCTAAAACACGTTCTGTCTGTCGTTTTCCTATATGTTCCCTCCTTGGTTTAGCGGCGCTCCCGCCGGCGATGGATCCCCTAGTCCACGGTAAGGTTGAAAGCCGGATAAGCGTTCCTACTATTGAAGAGTGCTCTCGCTGCTCTCTGCTATTGAGCGTACCACAGGTCGTCACGCAAACCTGTTTAATTCCGTGCAGATTTTGGAGATCTGATCAGTGGTAATCGACTTGCTGGAAGAGGCGCAACTGCATCGCGAGGTCTACATCGCGCTCCTGCAGAGCGCCTTGCGGGTGCCTGGGAGCAAGCGGCAACTGGCGCAGCAGGTGGGCATCACCCCTCAGTACCTGAGCTACCTATGCGACCCCTACGATGCCATCCATACCCCCAGTCCCGCACTCGCGGCGCGCATTGCCGCGGCGCTGCCGCTGGATGTGCCCGAGCGACAAGCGGTATTGGAACATATGTTACTGGCCCGGGAGCGGCGTCTGGCCGCCGAGCGATCACAGCGCACCATTGGCGACTCTGCTGGGCCTGTTGAACCCGTACTGCAACAATTACGCGCGGCGCATCAGGCGGCCAGCTTCACTCCGACTACACGCGCCGCCCGGCATGCTTATGGGATCCTGCATCTGGTGAGCCGGCAGGTGGTGGAGAAATGGGACCCGCGGCGGGAGCCGCTGGCGTGTGTGGAGGCCGCGTTGCTGCTGCACGACGCCGCGTGTGTGTTGAATAGGCCAAGCGAGGCGCTGTACTACGCCAAATGGGCGCAGGCGGGGCTAGCGCCGCTGGACGCGCGGGCGTGGCGGAGTGAGGACCAGACACGGTTCGATCATTACCGGGTCAATGTCTGGGTGGCAGAGGCCGTAGCCCACCATAATCTGGGGTTGTATCAGCCGGAGGCGGCGGCCTACATGCGCGCGGAAGCGGAATTGGCGGAGGTGAATCCCACAGCTAGAGCGTTCTGGGTGCCACATCTGGCCCGTGGCGAAATCAACGCCTTACGCGATCGCCCGCGCTTCACGCTGAGCGAGGTAGACGGGCTGGCGAGACAAGCACGGGCCGTGTGTGAGCGTCGGGATGATCCTGGTGACAAGCTCCTGTTGTTACTGCTGAACGAGGCGGAAGGGCGCGCGTACTTGCGTTATGGGAGCCTGGAGAAGGCTGGACAGATGCTGCGCGGGACGCTGGAGACCCTAGACAAGGTGCCTGCAAGCGGAGCGCTCCACCACGTGATGGTGCTCAAGACGGTAGCGTGGTGGCGATGGGCGGTCGGGGACCAGACGGAATGGAGGCATTTTATAGAGCTGACCTTGCGGACAGCAATCACGGCGGGGTTAGCACACCAGGTGGCGGGGCTGCGGCAGGCCTATGGCCCGGTGCTGGATTGGATGCGCACGGGTCCGGCAGACCACGGCATCTATGGCCTGATGACCCAGCTGACCGTGTCGGCGCCGATCGTCAACAAGACCCTGTTCGACCAGGCCGGCGTGCCGATCCCGCCGAAGGGTGCCAGCTGGGACGATTGGGCGGCAGCAGCGCTCAAGGTCGCCAAGGCGACCAAGACGCCTTACGGCATGGCCTGGGACCGCAGCGGCGCAC
>JAICHN010000413.1 GCA_025924845.1 Chloroflexota bacterium
CGCGTCTGGCCGTGCGCATCTCCTGCGGCGCGCCGCCCGAGATGCGCGACCCGCCCCTCCGCGCCGCGCCCACGCTCTTATTCAGCGCCGTGGGTCGTCCCTCGTCCCCGCCGTCCCCTTTGTTGAATCACAGCGCATAGCAGGCGAGGGCATGTAGGGGAACCCACGTGGGCGCCCTGCCAACAAATCAGACACGGCCGCCTTGCTGCGCATTGTGAACACCTTATTTACCGCGCCTCATCCTCCACGGCGGCGAGCAGCGCCTGCAAGTAGCCGATGGCGTGCGCGCGCCCCCGATGTGCGTACTCCGAATCCCCGGTCATCCGCGGCACATGATCGTCCAGAATAAACCCGCTATAGCCTACCTTTTTCAGAGCGCGCATCACGCGCAACGGATTGAAGTTGCCTTCCCCCAAGAATGCCTCCTGGAAACGCGGCACCGATCCCTGGACATCGCGGAAGTGGACGTAGACGATCTTGTCCGAAGGTCCGAATGAGGTAATCGCGTCGAGGACGGCGGCCTCGCCTCCCATCTCGGAAATAGTGCCAAGACAGAGATCCAGGCCAAAGGCCGGGCTATCCGCCACCTCCACCGCCCGCTTGAGCGCCTCGACACTGCGAAAGGCTCGGGCGATACCGCCCAGCATCGGCACCGGAGGATCGTCGGGATGCAAGGCAAGGCGTACCCCCGCCTCCTCGGCCGTGGGGAGTATGCCTTTCAGAAAGTAGCGAAAGTTCTCCCAGACGGTTTCTTCGGTAAGCGTGGCGCCCGCCGCGAACTGGGCATCTTGCACGAAGGACTCATTTTCCAGAATGCGTCGATCGCGACGGGCGATAAAGACCTCGTTTGCTCGATTGGGATCGAGGGCTACCGCGAGATCAAACGCGCTCACCCGCGCCCCGCCCCGCCCCGGCGCGCTCATCGATGTTCTCCATACGGATCCCGGAATGAAGTGGAAGCCCAAGACGGGAATCCCCGCCCGTCCTATATTGCGGATCGTGGCTCTTACCTGCTCCAGTTCCTGGTCGCGCCCGTCCAGCCCCAACATGCAGCGCTCGTAGAACGAGTTCGGCATGTTCTCGATCGCCTCGACCTGCAATCCATGGCTTTCACAGCGTTCGCGAAGGGCACGCAGATCCTCGTATTCCCATCGCTCCGTCCCGGGAAGCCGGGGAGTATTAAACTGTACGCCGCCCAGCCCAAGTTGCCGGGCAAACAGGAGAAAATCCTCATCCGGCCAGGGAATCTGCCCAAGAGCAATACGCATGGTATCTTCCGCCTCCCTCGAAAAAGCCCACCCGCTTCCACGCCGCGACCGCGGGCCGGGGACCCTTGCGGGTGTTGCCAGCCTGGGGACCGCGGTCCCAGGCCTGCCCGCTTGCTCCGTGTTTCTTTCGGGCTCACATGGCCCTCGGTCCCCCGACCGCTACAGCCCCACCCAAACGTCGCCAATCGTTTCGGGATCGGCCAGGAAACGATACAATTCAGGGTTCTCCTTCCAGGAAGTATAGATCGGCTGGTCGGTGGGAATGCCCAAACTGGGGAGGTCACGCGCCTCAACGCGGATTACCTCGGGAACCCTGGTATAGCGTGGATTCCTCTTCAGGCTTCCATCGCCCAGGAAATAGTAACACGGGCCGTTGAGTACACGAAGCGGTGCATACTCGAGCCGGTTCGCGCGCGCGCACCACGCGCCAAAGCTCAACACGCCGTCGCCGTCCGTCACCACAAGGTGCGCCCACCCGAAGGGGATGACCAGCTTGTCGCCCGCCCGCACCCGCGCCAGATAGGCGCGGGTCACCACCGGCGCGCTCTCCTTCTGCAGGAACACGTAGCCGCACCCGGTCCAGAACTCATACACCTCGGAGTAGCGCAAGCCGGCGCCCGGCTTCATGGAATGTACGTGACTCTGGCTGCGTAGCCGTTCGCGGCCGATCGTGCCGTGATTATAGATCACGCTGCCATAGAGCAATCCCTGGTCGTGGATCCTCAGGCGATCCTCGCGATGGCAGATATCCATATAAATAGTATAAAGATGATCAGGACCGTCACCCAACCCATCCTCGATCATCGGCCGTACTTGCGCGAGCGTCCGGATCTCCGGCGCGGGATGCTCGATCTCCGGCCCGAACTCCAGGATGAGGCGATCGGGATCGAGGCACAGGTCCAGGCCGGCTACCGGCGTGAGGTCGATCATTGGTCGGGGAACTCTCCCTTCACGCTTTGCACTGTCCGGCCGTTAGCGGAACCGTGCCTGGCCACGTACCAACGCCGCGGCGCCGACCAGGGCGGCGGCGTCGCCCAGTGCTGCGGCGCGTACCGGGATCGGTCTTGGCGGGCTGGTCCAGGCATGTTCCCGCACGAATTGCCGTATGGACGGCAGAATCCGATCCGCCGCGTGCATGAGGCCGCCGCCCAGTACGACTAGGTCGGGATCGTAAACGTGGATGTACGACACTACGGCGGCGGAGAGTCTGCGCACATACTCAGCCACGACGGTGCTCGCCGGCTCGTCGCCCCGCGCCGCCGCCGCCATGATCGCCTCCGGCGTCACGGCATCAGAGTACGATGGCCGGCTCGGTTGTGTGGCGACCCGCGCCACCATGGCGGCAACCAGAGCCGGTGCGCCGCAGAACGCCTCGACGCAACCGATATTGCCGCAGGTGCAGACCGGCCCGTAGGTCTCAATCGTCATATGACCGCCCAGGATGCCGCCCGTACCATGGCTGCCGCGCAGGATAGCGCCGTCCTGCACGACGCAGCAGCCCACTCCGGTGCCGAGGGTCAAGCAGACAAGATTTTCCACGCCACGCGCCGCTCCAGCCGTCATTTCGCCCAGGCCATAGAGGCGCGCGTCGTTCTCCACCGCCACGGCGAGGTTAAAACGTCGCTGGAGCACGTCGACGAGGGGGAATCCGATCAAGCCGGAAAGGTTCTTCCGCACGTCCAGCACGGTGCCGCGTGCCACGTCCACTACGGCCGGCAGACTCAACCCGATCCCAACCACCGGCCGCTCACGCAGCAACTGCTCGACGACGGCAATTATCCGGTCGAGTACGTGCGCGAAGCCCTGCTCATCCTCGGTAGGTACGATGGATTGGGCCACCACTTCGTGCTCCACCACGATACCGGCCTTGATCCGCGTTCCACCAAGATCGATCGCCAGGGCGGCTGTATTGTCCACTGTATCGGCTCCTTTGCCGCCGTCCGTTACTTTCCGGATCCTCCGACTAACGCCCGTAGGGGTGGGCGGGTTGCCGGCAGCCGTCGCCCCGTTTCTGCCTCGTAACCACGGTCACCGGTTTCCCAAGGCCAAGGGCCTTGGCCGCGGGAGGCGATCGAAAACCGGCGAGACGGTTTGGCCATCACCCAAACGAGACTCCCCGTGGCGTCACTCGCGCGATTGGGCCGCGGCCCTCCCAGACCATGGCATACATAGTGGCGGCGCGACTCTGCCCCGCCTCCAGACGCAGCGCTGTCCCGTGCTCCACCGCCGTTGCCAGGCCGCGTCCCGGCGGGCTTGTCCATGGCTCGAGTGCCATACTGTAGGTGCGTCCATACCAGGGATAGCCATAAGATCCGCGCGCCACCTGCCAGTACCAGAGGTGGGGGAAGACGGCTACATCCCAGCACAGGCCAAAGCCGGCGCCAATCTCGTCGTTGGCAATGGCATACCATCCCTCGAGCAGGTCGGTGACATTCAGCATCTCGGCCGTCCGCTCCTCTGGAGCCGGCATCCGCGACAGATCGATGACGCCGCCGGCCGCGCGCTCGATCGTGGGCCAGCGGCCCACCGCGCCCGTGACTGCTTGCTGCCGCTCAAAGGCGGGTTGGGCGGGCGAATGGATCGCTCCACCTGGCAGGTAGAACCGGCAGGCAGGAGAGAGAAATGGGGCGCCCACCGTGGGGTGATGTCCCCACATCACCTCGATTGGCTCGTCAGCCTCATTGGTCAGCGTCTCGTCGATCTCCAGGATCGCCGTATCGTCCCGCAGGTGGAGCGTCTTGTGGAGGGTGAGCGGATAACGGAGCAGACGGACCCGTAGCTCAATCGCCACGTGGTCCGGCTCATCCACCGCCACCCTCATATCCCAGGGCAGGGTAGTGCTTTCGCCGTGCTGTCCCCAGATGGCGCCCATATGGGTCGAGGGCGGGCCGCCGCTGGGCACAATTTCCTGCCATCCTCCCTCGTAAAAGTCCATCATCGGCCCGGAGCCGTCCGATGATGGATGCATGTGTCGCGGATCGCGCATGCCGATCGGCGAGGTCCAGAGCACATCAAGGTCGAGGCTCTTCAGGCGAAACTCGATGATATCCGATCCCTTGTCCGGCACCACCGTCACGCGCAAGGCCCGATTCTCCAGGGTGACATGTCGCAAGCCATGCTGCTCGTATACCTGCAGGCGGCAGCCATGCTTGCGCGTCTCGACCCAATCCATCAGACACTCCTCATACATTTCATTACAGTGGCCGCAAGCGCCAGGATGCCGAGCCGAACGGGGTGAGCGCGGCCGTCAACACTGCCTCGCCCTCCAGTGCGATCGGTACCGCGTCCGCCAATGGGCGCTCGATCAAGTCGCACGGCTCAGCAAGCACGGCCACGGGCCAGCGCAAACGCAGCCGGGCCGAGTCGGCGTGGCCGCCGACCTCGTGCAGACGAATAATCCAGCCGTCGCCGTCGTGCGCCTGCTTCACC
>JAICHN010000414.1 GCA_025924845.1 Chloroflexota bacterium
CCGAAATATCCTCCAGATTGATCCCGCCAAAGCCGGGCGCCAGGCAACGTACCGTGTTAACGATTTCATCCACGTCCTTGGTATCGAGACAAAGCGGGAAGGCATCCACGCCCGCGAACTCCTTAAAGAGGATCGCCTTCCCTTCCATCACCGGCAAAGCGGCGGCCGGCCCGATGTCGCCCAGGCCGAGCACGGCCGTCCCGTCGGTGACCACCGCCACCATGTTCCGCTTGGAGGTCAGGCTGAACACATCGTCCGGCGTACGCTCTATGGCCCGACAAATCCGCGCCACGCCGGGCGTATAGGCCATCGAGAGGTCGTCGCGCGTCTTCAGCGGTACTTTGGACTGAATCTCGATCTTGCCACCCAGGTGGGTGAGAAAGGTGCGATCCGAGACTTGCAGCACCGACACCCCCGGTACATCGTGTACGGCGGCCACGATTTCCTCGACGTGCTGCTCGTCGCGCGCATTCACCGTGACATCGCGAATTTTGAGCGGACCCTGCACGCGCACGATGTCCACGGCGCCCAAATCGCCGCCCGCCGATCCGATCGCGGTGGCCACGCGGGCGAACATGCCCGGCTGGTTCGGAATGGCGCATCGCAAGGTAACGCTATAACTCGCGCTTGGCGTGGCCACGATTGCTCCTCTCATCCGCTGGTGCGGCTTGCCGGACCTCCGCCGGCGGTGAACTAATCGTCTGTCACCCAGACACTTCAGGCCACAGATCTCACACCAAGCGTTTTGGTGTCAGGATCAGCTTATCAGGATCTCCATACAGTATAGTGGCGGATAGTCGACGAGGCGGCGCTCCCGTTGTTCGATGTTCTTCCATTCGATGGCGCCGCGTCTCACCGGTTCGTGGGTGCTCACGCGGCGAAGCCATGCGTTCCGTCGTTGGCGCCGCTGCGTATCCGCTTGAGCAGGAGACCGAGCACCACGCCTACCAGCCCCACGATTGCCGTGAGGCGGAACGTATCGTCGAAGGCCAGCGAGAAGAGATGGGCAGGCGCGGCGGGGAGCGCCGAGGAGGCCGCGGCGGCATGGCCGGCCCCTTGCTGCGCCTTCGCGGCGGCTTCGGCAAGCCAGGCGTTGGCTTGATGGTAGCTGGGCCGCGAGGTAAGGAAGGTGGCAAGACCGGCGATGGTCAGCGAACTAATTACCTGCTGAAGCGCGTTGGTCAGCGCCGTAACCCGAGTAACCAGCTCACGCGGCGCGGTGTTGATCAGGTGGGTATTGAGCGGCATGAACATCAGACCCATGCCTACCCCATACAGGGCCATTGGCCCGATCATGTCCTTGCCCGTGGTGTGAATGTCCACACCGGCCAGCAGGAACCCGGCGAGCGCGGTGATGGCCAGGCCGAGTACCACCAAAGGCCTCGCGCCAATCTTGTCGAACAGGATGCCGCTGATCGGCATGAACAGTGCCGCCGTCGCTGCTTGAGGCAGCAGAGTAAGACCGGTGTCGAACGCGCCATAACCACGTATGGTTTGGAGGAACACCGGCACCATGAACAGCGTACCGAACAACGCGGCCACGCCTACCCACTGCGTCAGGATGGCCAGGCTGAAATGCACGGATCGGAATACCCGCAGCTCGAGGAGCGGATTGGCCGACCGCAACTCCACGATCACGAAGGTAATCAGGGCAACGACGCCCACCGCCAGGCCGCCCAGGGTCTCGGCGGAAGTCCAGCTCGTGCTCCCCTGGCTCACTCCATAACAGAGCGCGGCGAAAGCCAGCGGGCCGAAGATCATCCCCGGCATGTCAAGCACGGGTACTGATTGCCGGCCGATCCGGGGCAGGGTGCGGAGTCCCACCATCAGTCCCACCACGCCAATCGGTACGTTGATCAGGAAGATCCAGCGCCAGCTTGCACTCTGCACCAGCCAACCAGCCAGCACCGGACCAATCGCCGGCGCGAAGAGAATGGGGATGCCCATCAGGCCCATGATCGCGCCCACTTTTTCGGGCGGGCTGAGCCGATAGACGTAGGCCATGGAGACCGGAAGGACAAAACCGCCTCCCAGTCCCTGCAAAACGCGAAAGACAATCAGCATACTGCTCGTCTGCGCCGTAATGCATAGGGCTGAGCCAAGCGTGAAAAGCACCAGCGAGGTGAGGAAAACGTTCTTCGCCCCATAGCGGTCCGACAGCCACCCCGCCAGCGGAATGACGGCGGCCTGGGCCAGCGTATAGCCCGTGACCGTCCACTGTACGGTGGAAAGGGGATCATGAAAGGTGTTAACCAGACTGGGAATAGCGACGTTCACGGCGGTGCTGTCCAGCACCACCATGAATACACCGATGATGATCGCCACCAACGGGGCCATGATCGACCGCATGGTAAACGGCGCCGGCTCAGCCTGTACCGGCAGGGCTGCTGCTGCTGCTGCCACGAGGTTTGCTCCCTTTTGCTACTCTCCGAAAATTATAAAGTACCGACCGGCAGTCTTCGCGGCAGGGCGAATATACCCATTCTTGGGGCCGGTGTATGGAGATTTACTGATTTGCCGCCTTGAGGGCGCCATGCATTGCCGCTTGCCCTTCCGGCCGTTCGCCCCCGCCGTGCATGGTCTGATCGCACATGCCCTCCAGGTGCGGCAACTGAGCGGCGATCATCTTGACCAGCAGGCGGCGAAACTGTTCGCGTTCGGTCTCGGTGAGGGCGGCCGTCATCGGTTCAACCCCCGAAGCCAGCATTGCCTCCAGCGAATCGGCCAGCGCCGTTCCCTCTTCGGACAGGCTCAGCACCTTTTGCCGGCGATCAGCGCGGTTTTCCTCGCGCCGCACATAGCCGTCCCGGACCAGGCGATCGACCGCTCGACTGGCGGCGGAGTGCGAGATGAACAGGCACTCTCCCACCTCCGCTACACTCAGCGGCGCCCGGCCAAGCCGTTGCAAAACCACGTATTCGGATTCACTCATGCCGGCTTCCATCATCCGGCGGAACACCGGCTCCATGCCCATCCACCAGATTAACTTGCCCCACAGGGGCATTAACTCATGCAGCGAGAGCTGCTCAAATTCGCATGGAATCGCGCCTTCCATCATTCTCCACCCGGGCCTTCCCAGTACACCGCGGCGCCTCATCCATGGCGCCTAATCTCCTGAAAGTATATGTAATGGTGCATATAATGTCAAGGCGCATTCAGCGCCTAACTGCACCTACTGTCCTGATGAATATTTAACAGTCCGGGCCAAAATGGGCATAGTCTTACAAGCGGGGGCCTCCGGTACAGCCGGACGCCCCGCTATGGTTTGCGGAAGCACATGCTTATAAGGTGGAGAGGGCGCCCGCGATGCGCGCGGCGATGGCCGCGTTGTTGCGGACCAGGGCAATATTGGTGTCGATGCTCTCGCCCTCGGTGGCGCGGCGAATCTCGTCCAACAGGAACGGCGTCACCGCCGCTCGCGCGATCCCTGCCTGCTTCGCCGCCTCCAGGGCGCCGGCGATCGCCTCGTTCATGGCCTGGGTGGGGAGGGCAGCCACCTCGGGGATTGGGCAGGCCACGAGGAGACCGCTGCCCAGGCCCAGGGACCAATGCAGGTGCGCGGCGCGCGCCACCTCCTCGGGGCTGTCCAGTCTGCCGTCCACTGCGTACGGGGTAGCCGGTACATAGAAACCGGGGAAGTGATCCGTACCGTAGCCGATGACCGGGACGCCATGGGTCTCCAGGTACTCCAGGGTGAGACCAATATCCAGAATGGCCTTCGCTCCGGCGCAGGTAACGATCACCGGTGTACGGGCCAGCTCCTGGAGGTCGGCCGAAATGTCGAAGGTCTCGGCGCCGCCCCGATGTACGCCGCCGATGCCGCCCGTGGCGAACACGCGAATCCCCGCCCTGGCGCTGCACCACATGGTGGCCGCCACCGTGGTGGCGCCCCAGCCACCGGCGCTCAGCACCAGCGAGAGATTGCGCCGGCTCACCTTGGCCACTCCCTGTCGTTTGGCCAGCGCTTCCAGTTGCTCGGTAGCGAGACCGACCTGAATCACGCCCTCGATAACGGCAATCGTGGCGGGGACAGCGCCTTCCTTCCGTATGACCGCCTCCGCCTCCTGGGCGACCTCCAGATTTTGCGGCCAGGGGAAGCCGTGCGAAATAATGGTTGACTCCAGAGCCACCACGGGCCTGCCCCCCTCCAGGGCGGCGGCTACTTCAGGCTGGATCGCCATAAGGCCATTCGGGACCGCACTGAATGCTTTGGCGGGCATTTTCATTCCTCTTCCAGGTTCAGATCGAGACGAGGGTGAGCGCCGATATGTTGTACCACGGCGGCGGCCAGCCGGTTGGCCCGCGCCACCGCGGCCGCCAGGCTCGCTCCCCGTCGCTGGGCGAGCGTGAAGGCGGCGGCAAAGGCATCACCGGCGCCCGTGCTGTCCAGGGCGAGGACGGGCAATCCGGGCGCCCGCGCTACGCCGGCCCCACGGGCCAGCACTCCGGCAGCGCCCAGTTTCCAGACTATCAGCGGCGCATAGCGTTGGAGGATCAGGCTCCCGGCCTCCGGATCCTCGAAGCCGCTCAGCAAGCCTGCCTCGGCATGATTGGCGAAGAGCAGATCGGGGCCCAGATCGTACAGCAGGCGGAGGAATCGCTCTCGGCCGAACGTACGCAGCGGACCTACCGACGAGGTGTCGATGCCGATGGTACCTCCGCCTGCCTTGCAGCGTGCCGCCGCCTCGAGCGCCGC
>JAICHN010000415.1 GCA_025924845.1 Chloroflexota bacterium
ACACGCGCTACGGCATGGAATCTCTCGTTGCCAAGGGACTATCGAGCAGGCGTTGGGCAAGCGTCTCGCTGAAGGTCAAGCACCGAAAAAGCTCGTGTTCCAACCACACGCGAGAGTCCTGACGCCGACTGGCGTCAGGACTCTCCCTTGTCGTTTCAGCTTCCTACCCAAGTGCAACCGGCGTGCCAGGCACCAGGCCGATCCGTGCTCCGTGCGTATGCGCGTGATGCAGTTGCGCCGCAACCAACACCCCATCAGGTTCGTCCACCCGCACGCCTACTCCGCGCATCCGAAGGTCACGGACGGCTGCCGATAGGTCATCCACGGTGAGATTGACCGCGAACAAGCCCTCGCCACGCTCGGCCAGGGCCTTGGCCACCGGACCCGTGTCCGGCGCCTTGGGCGCGGCAAGAATTACCCTGGTGCCGGAAGCGAGTTGGAGCGGCAGGAGATCCGCTTGCAACATCGTGTCCTCACTCCGGTCGCCCGCCGAGGTGAGCCCGAAGAGATCCCGATACGTGCCGCTACCGGATTCCAGAGCGTGGACGGCGATGATTATCGAATCGACCGTGCGCGCCCCGAGGGCGTGGGGAGCCAGGCCCGCCGCGCCGGCCAGCAGTCGGCGCCGCTCCTCCCCTTGTTGGTCGTGGCGGATGAGGAACGGCAAACCAGATCCTTGCTCCGATTGGAGGCGCACCGTCTGCCACGACCGGTCGTGGCCCGTGGTGGTAGTGAGCCGTCCTACTGAAGGACCTTCCACGGTGCAACCGCGTTCGCGAAGTACGCGTGCGGCACGGTCGGGGTCGCCGGTGGCGAGGGCAAAGCCTACCCAACCCTCATGGCCATGTCGGAGCATATCGGCAATAAAGCCGCGCGGCTCGGCGTTTGGCTGGGCCGCCAGCAACTCCAGATAGCAGTTGTCGAGCACGATGAGCCGATTGGCCGTGCCCGCATGGGGGTGTTGGCCGCCGCCGGAGATGTGGAAACCAAGCTGGTCGCGAAAGGTACGCGCGGCTGCGTCGAGGTCGTGGACACCGATGATAAGATGGTCGATCGCCTGGGCGATCGGAGGTGACGTTTCGGTCATTTAACGATCCCGCCCGGCGTGGTGGGCGCGCAAGGCCCGCTCCACGTCCCGCTTGGCGTCGCGTTCGGCGATTGCGTCCCGCTTATCGTATTCCTTCTTGCCGCGGGCCAAGCCCAACTCCACCTTGGCGTGGTTTCGCTTGAAGTACATGCGAACCGGGACAAGGGTGTAGCCCTTCTTCTTCACTGTATTTTGCAGCCTGAGAATCTCCCCCTTATGGAGGAGGAGTTTTCGCGTCCGCGTCGGCTCATGATTAAACCGATTACCGTGATCGTACGGCGAGATGTGCGCATTCCACAACCATGCCTCACTCTCGTTGATACTGGCGTAGGCTTCGCGGAGATTTACGCGGCCCGCCCGCACCGACTTTACCTCGGTGCCGGTCAAGACGATACCCGCTTCGATCGTCTCGTCGATGAAGTAGTCGTGATAGGCGCGTCGATTCCCCGCCACCGTCGCCTGCGCGGGCGTTTTGCTGGGAGCGCTTGTTGCTATCTTCTTTGCCATAGTCAGGCTATTGTACGTTGGGCCACGGAGTAGCGGCAACTGTGGGTGGCAGTGCGTCAGAGCAGATTCACCGGATCCACGTCAACTACCCACGGTCGTGGTACCTGGGCCAGGATCGGATGCACATCGTCGCCGCGCAAGAGAATTTGCCAGAAAAAGCGATTGTCCGCCTTGCCGGCAAAGCACGGGGCGGGGCCGATAACATCAATCGGGCAGGCAGCGTGCTCGGCGGTCCACTGGTTCAGTTCGGCAGCGAGCGCTTCGGCTGCCGCGCGGCACTCCTGCTCGATTGGAGAGCTGAAGATCAGGCGGGCCAGTTGGCTGAAGGGCGGGTAATTTGCCTCGCGGCGGAAGCGAATTTCGTCGCGGTAAAAGGCGTGGTAGTCGTGGCGAGCGGCGGCCTGAATCGCGAAGTGGCCCGGCGTATAGGTTTGCACAATCACCACGCCGGGAAGGGCGGCGCGGCCGGCGCGGCCCGCCACCTGGGTGAGGAGGGCGAACGAACGTTCGGCGGCCCGAAAGTCAGGTAGATTCAGGCTGGTATCGGCCGAAATGGCGCCGACCAGGGTAACACGGGGAAAATCGAGGCCCTTGGCGACAATTTGCGTGCCGATCAGGATGTCGATCTCGCCGTGGGCGAAGCGGTCCAGGATGACTTCGTGTCCGAACTTGCCGGCGACAACATCTCGGTCGTAGCGCTCGATGCGTGCCTCGGGCAAAAGCGTCCGCACTTCCTGTTCTACCTTTTGCGTACCGAGACCGAAGTAGCGGATGCGCCAGGAGCCGCATTTCGCGCATAACCGCGGTACGACGGCGCGGGCATCACAGCGATGGCAGCGTAACCGTTCATCGCGTGAGTGATAGGTGAACGGCAAGTCACAGCGACCACACTTGACGACAAACCCGCAATCGCGGCAATTGACGAACGTAGCGTGCCCGCGCCGATTCAAGAACAGAATGGCCTGTTGGCGGCGCCGAATCGTTGTGTGCAAGGCGCCCTGGAGCGCCCGGCTAAAGATGCCGCGATTCCCTGCCTTCAACTCTTGCCGCATGTCGACCACCTGCACCGGGGGCAGCGCGGAGATCGGAATCGGCGCCGACGAGGACGGCAAGCCCGCGTGCCGCACCCGCGCCGTCATGGAGAGGAGGCGATAGGCACCCCCATCGGCCCGGCTGTAGCTGATTACATCCGGCGTAGCGCTGCCCAGGATCACCACGGCGCCCGTCTGCTCGGCGAGGCGCGCCGCCACCTCGCGCGTATGGTAGCACGGCGTGCGATCCTGTTTGTACGAGGCGTCGTGCTCTTCGTCCAGCACGATCAGTCCTACTTCGGGCAATGGGCTGAATATGGCCGAGCGTGGCCCGACCACGACCGAGCATTGGCCGCGGCGGATACGTTGCCACTCATCGAAGCGCTCACCATCGCTCAACCTGCTGTGAAGCAGCGCGATCTGACCGGGAAAGCGGCCGGCGAAGCGGTCCACTGTTTGTGGGGTCAGGCCGATTTCGGGGACCAGCACGATCGCCTGGCGGCCGGAGGCCAGGGTCTCGGCCACGGCTCGGAGGTAGATCTCCGTTTTCCCGCTTCCCGTCACCCCATGCAGGAGAAAGATGCTGCCGTCACGATCGTGGATCGCCGCTTCGATAGAGCGAAAAACACGTTGTTGCTCACCGGTCAGGGTGGGTGGATGGTTTGGCACGACCGGCCGATGCGCGAGCGGATCGCGTCGCGCCTGACGGGTATAGAGCAGGACGACTCGGCTCGCCATAAGATAGCTGATCACCGATCGGTCCACGCGGATCCGCTCCCGCAACTCGCCGAGCGTAGCCTCACCGCCCAGTTCTTTGAGCACATCGACCACGGCTTGCCGGCGGGGGGTGAGACGAAGGCCCGGCCGACGCGGCTGAAGGACGACTACCACTTCGGTTCTTTCTTTTACCGCTGCTTGCCCGAGCACACGCGTCCGCACCACCAGCTTCCGTCGGGCCAGACTCTCCAGGGCGAGAGTCACCGTCTTGACGTCAATACCGTTACCGGCCAGCTTTGCCGCGTTCGACGAGCCAAGCCGCTCCAGAGTAGATAACAGTTCGCGCTGCGCCGGCGTCAAGATGTGGCGCGCCTGTACGGGTTCGGTGGGAAGGGAGTAGATAATCTCGGCGGCGCGGTTTAGGCCCGGCGGCACCATGAGGGCCACCGCCTCGTTGACGCGGCACGCATAATACGCCGCGATCCATGCAGCGAGGGAAATTTGGGTCGGAGTCAGGCAGGGCAGGGGATCAAGCAGCCCGGCCACGTCGCGCAGGCGGATCCCAGCCTCAACCGGTGCATTAAGCGAGAGGACGATCCCCGCCATGACGCGCGGACCAAACGGTACTTCGACCAACATGCCGGGGCGAATGACGCCCTCGAGTGACGCGGGAACCCGGTAGGTATAGACGGCGCGATCCCCAACTCTTCCGGCGAGGGCGACTTCCGCCGGCGTGCCGGCGGAAGCGTAGTCGTCGGGAACGACCGATCGCGGGCTGGGCTGAGGGATGGCGCGGAGCCTGCCTGCCGCGCGTGGGCTGCCGCCATTAGGCATGGACTCCCACCTGTTGGTCCTCGCCCTCCCTACCGCCGGCAACGGCTGCTTCACGAGGAGCTTGGGCCTGCTTCAGGCAGGCGGCGACGAACTCGCGGAACAGGGGATGCGGGCGATCGGGGCGCGACTTGAATTCAGGATGGAACTGGGTCCCCAGGTAGAACGGATGCCCCGTCAACTCGATGATTTCGACCAGCTTCCCATCAGGCGAAAGGCCGCTGAATACCACTCCCGCCGCGCCGAGCAACTCACGGAATTCATTGTTGAACTCGAAACGATGGCGGTGCCGCTCGTAGATAACCGGCTGGTCGTAGGCACGGCAGGCCAGTGTTTCAGGGGTGAGCCGACAGGGCCAGACGCCAAGGCGCATGGTGCCGCCCTTGTCCTCCACGTCGCGCTGATCGGGCATCAGATCGATAACGGGGTACTTGGTAAAGGCGTTAAACTCGGTACTGTTGGGCAGCGTGCTGTTTAATACCTCGCGGGCGATGTCGATTACGCCGACCTGCAT
>JAICHN010000416.1 GCA_025924845.1 Chloroflexota bacterium
CGATCTGTCGCAACGGGCGCCGCTGACCGCGCGGAACGAGATTGGCCGCTTGGCGGAAGACTTCAATCGCATGGCGGCGCGCATGGAAGCGAC
Source organism: Chloroflexota bacterium (assembly GCA_025924845.1). The sequence goes on from JAICHN010000416.1 coordinate 94, forward strand.
GATGACCGAGATTCGCGTGGCGCGGGCTCAGGCGGAAAGCGCCCTCCAGGCCCGCGAAGAGCTGGTGGCCGGCGTATCGCACGAACTGCGTACACCGATAGCCGTGGTGCAGGCGCATATCGAGTCGCTGCAAATGCGAGCGGGCGCCGAGACCGGCGGGTCGATCGCCGTGCCGAAAGACACCCTGGAAGCGCTGCATCATGAAATGGAGCGTCTCACTGACATGGTCGACGATCTGTTCTTGCTCGCTCGTGCCGGCACCGGCGCCGTGCGCATGCGTGTTGAGCCGACGGACGTGACCGCCCTGGTGCGTGAGCAGGGAGATTTGCTGCGCCCTCTGGCCTTAAGGCAGGGGGCGATCACGCTCAGCGTCGAGGCCCCCTCGGGTCTGCCGCCGGCCATGGCCGATGGCGACCGCCTGCGGCAGATCGTGGCCAATCTGGTGCGCAACGCGGTGCGCCATACTCCGGAGGGCGGCATTATCGGCCTGGCGGTGGGTCAAGAGGAGGACTGGCTGGTGATTACCGTGGCGGATACCGGCGAGGGCATCGCCCCCGAGCATCTGCCGCACATCTTCGAGCGCTTTTATCGGGCGGACTCGGCGCGATCGCGCGCGGCGGGCGGCGCCGGCCTGGGCCTGACCATCGTCGGTGAGTTCGTGAAATTGATGGGCGGCTACGTCACGGCGGACAGCGTCCTGGGCGAGGGCTCCTGCTTCCGCGTGTACTTGCGCCGGGCAGTGCCGCCGGCCGGCAGGGCCACATAACAGTTGGGAGAACCTAGTACAGCTTGGCCTCAATACCTTGGCGGTTCCGTAGGGGCACCCCTTGTGGGTGCCCTCGTTCAGGTCGCCAAGGGCACCCACAAGGGGTGCCCCTACAAGCAGGATGAAACTTACGCCAAGTTGTACTAGCGGGCGGCCACGATCGGCACCACGCTCCAACGCTGCCCGAGCCTGGGTGGCGAAGCCCGGCACATGCAGGGTTACAAGTAGCCGCCGCTTCCTTGCGCCTCGGCCAGGATCGCATCCAAATGCGCTGAGGCCGCCGCTCGACGCATCCGATAGGCCGGCACGTCGGCCAGGCGGATGCGCCGGTGGGTGCCCGTCAGTCCGTAGGGGATCTCACCACGCTCCAGCAAGCTGATAAGCGTGGGACGCGAAATCTCCAGCAGGCGGGCGGCCTGGGTCGTAGTGAGTTGCTCGTGCACGGGTACAACATTGACTGCATCGCCCGCCGCCGGCGCCTCAACCACCGACCGGAGAGCGCGCTCCACTGCCGTCGGCACCTCCAGGGCCTGGCCGGCTGCCGTCACGAGGCGAAACGGTTGTGCATCATCAGATGCCGGAAGATGCTGTAGCTTTCGTATAGCAGGAGCCGTGCGCTCATCCGCGACGAGCGGGTCGTGATCGAGATCTGGTAGAGCCACACGCTCATTGCTCAAAGTTTTCTGGAGCGCTCAACATTGCCCAGTCTAATGCACCCACGGGATATGTGCAATAACCGCAAGAAAAAGCGGCGTTCGTGGCGGTCGCACCGTCGCAGCGGCACCCTGGTACTATACGCCACGGGCCGGGCGCCTGCCTTCAGCACGGCGGCGACTGGGCAAGTGAAGCGAGGGGCGTGTGTGGCGGTGGCGGTTCGGCGATCTCAATCGGGACTGGGTGCTCATCCTGACCGGTATTTTCATGATGAATGCCGGATGGGCTACCTACTCCGCCATCTATACCAACTTCGTCTCCAATGACCTCCATATCCATGCCGCTGAACTCGGGCTGGTCGAATCGCTCCGCGAGGTGCCCGGCTTCCTGACCGTGGTGCTGGCGGCGATCACGGTCAGCATGCGGGAATCGCGGGTCACCTCGATGGCTCTGCTCATTCTCGGCGTTGGCCTGATGGCCTATTCGGGGGTGGGCGGCCTGGGCTCCTTGATCGCGGTCACCATGTTCGGGAGCATCGGCTTCCATCTCTTCATGCCGTTGAGTTCCGGGCTGGTGCTGGGCCAATCAAACGAGCGCAACCAGGGACGGCGGATGGGCGAGATGAATACGGTGGGGGCGGTCGGCACCCTCCTCGGCACCGCCGCCGTGTTGGTGCTCGTCATCCCCCTGGGTTTGCGAGGCAGCTTCATCCCGGCGGGCGCCATCGTGGTGGTAGGGGCGATCTGCCTGCTGCTGATTCAAGACAAAGACGCGGCGCCGCGCATTCGGATCAGTTTCCGCCGCAAGTATCTTACCTATTACGTTCTGGCCATGCTGGACGGCAGCAGGCGGCAGATCTTCGGCACCTTTGCCGTATTCCTCCTGGTCCGCAACTACCATGTGGACGTCCGAGCGGTGACCATTCTTCTACTGGCCAACACCGCCCTGACCATGTTCACTTCGCTGCCGATTGGCCGGCTGATCGATCGTTTCGGTGAACGCCGTATACTGGTGATCAACTACATCGTCCTGGTATTCCTGTTCTCCAGCTATGCCCTGGTCCATACGGTGCTTCTGCTCGGCATCGTCTATTGCATCGACAACGTGCTGTTCGGCTGCAGCACGGCGATTCCGACCTATCTGGGCAAAATCGCCCCGCGGAATGAGATGACCCCAACCCTGGCCATGGGGAGCACGGCCAATCACATCGCGGCGGTGAGCGTCCCCGTACTGGGAGGCATTGCCTGGGATCACCTCGGCTATCAGGTCACCTTCTTCGCGGGCGCCGCCACCTGCATCATATCGGTCATGGTGGCGCTCTCGATCAACACACCCGGCCGACATGCCGGCGACTGAAGCCCGAGCCGGCACTCGCTTACCCTTGCCGGGTGCGTCTCACATTTTAAAGCCGTCGATTTGCTGGTGAACACGAGCATTGTCGGCGACATCGCTGTTGACAGCAGTGTGCCGCGGAATGTCGACGTTGTGCGTCTGCTCGCCGGGAGTCCCACGCCTGTAATCCAGGAGCAGGTCGCGCTGTAGGTGTCGACCGCATTGTACGAGAACGTTACGTCTGCGGCGTTGGCCTGGAGCGCCTGGTTGTTCCAACCGAAAGCGGTCTGCACATCGCCCTTGCCGACGAAGCCGGCGCCTGTGGTGGGATCAAACGTCACGCTCGCGAAGGTGGGCATGGCCACGTGGGCCGATCCGATTTTCGCACAGTACAGTCTATGAATTATCCCACGCGTCCGATAGCACCATCGGCGCCGGCCGTGCTGCTCTGAATGCGATAGAGCTCGAGAGATCCGTTAGTTGGCCCTCTGAAGGCAACCACACGCTGCATATGGCGGCGAAGCCAGGTAAGCAATTCCGGCGAACCCTCGTCGTAACCCTTCGCAACCAGATCCGTGCTAATCACCACGTACTGCACGCGGTGCTCCATCACGTCTTGTGGCGTATTCCACGAACTCAGCACGAAATCAGAGTCACTCAAAGCCACAAATATGGTAAGAGGTGTCGCGTCAATTCGACTATGCGGTCTTACATGGTGTTCGAGGTAAAACAGCAAATGCTGGGTCTGATTGTCGGGCGTAAAATGGCGCTCAACCCAGACATGTGTTGCCTCAGCCCCGAAGGCAACTAGGAATACTATGATTAGGAAGGCGACCATACGCGACCGTACGTTCCGGCTGTCCTTGAGTCGGCGCAATCGTAAGATCGATGTTCCGGCTGTAACGTTTGCCAATATCGCCAAGACAACCAGGTAGTAGAAATACTGCTGTTCGATGGTTCCGAATTTAATACTGTACGCCTGGCCGAGGTACGCGCTTGCGGTCCATACCGCTACTAAACGAGAAGTCGGCGCTCGTTGCCTCAGCAACAAGAGGACGGCAATACCGCCACAACCGATCAATGCATACGCAGTGGCGAATTGACCTAGATCTGTAGAAATTGCGTGTCCGAAGGATGGACCGTGGGATCGATTGAACGAGAATTCTTGCTCGATGCCGAGAAAGCGATGGATTCCGTTAAGTTGCTGACGTTTGTACTCTTCCCAATTACCGGTCGCCGCAACCGAAAGCACGTACAGCAGATTAATCACGCAGGCGACGGCAGCGGTGAGCGCTGCCATGCGACGAGGGATCGCCCAGTTGAGAAGGAAACATACCGCAAGTGGGAGCAACGTAATATAGGCCGTCGGCTCATTCGTTAACAAAGTTAGGCCAAATAACCCTCCTGCCGTCAGAATGCGTTGCCAAGAGGCCGGCTTACCGATCGAGTAGAAGATGACGCAAAATCCGGCCAGAGCACAGAGCATTGCCAGCGTTTCGAGTAAGTTGCGGCTGTTTATGGTAATGATGAAAGGTTCAAGCGCGAAGATTGCAGCGGCAACGATACCGGCATACAATCCACTGGTACGCCGACCGAGCAAAAAGAGCATCGCTGCCGACAGGCCGGCGAGAATGGCGTTCAAGTACCGCGCGGCGTAGATCTGCTGGACGATGTCGCCACCGGGCTGCAACAGTTTGAGATAGATGCCCTCGAGATAGAAGAAGGCGGGGGGATGCAGATAGAAAGGTATCCCCGGGTCGTAATAAACCTGCAGAGAGCGTGCGACGTTCCGTGATATACGAAAATAGATAACCTCATCGAAAAATATATCAAAG
>JAICHN010000417.1 GCA_025924845.1 Chloroflexota bacterium
AATCAGGACGAGCCTTGCATTCACTGCGGAGCGCCGCTGAAGGCGCCGGGAAACAGAGCCTTCTGGCAAAAAGTCTGCGCCGCCCTGGGGGCTCACCTGACGAATTTGCAGAGTCGCATGACGCGCCCGCACGCGAACTGGATACACATGGTATTCACCAAGCGAGCGGGTTAATCACAAGAGAGCCGCGAAAACTCTCTCGTAGTTTTCCACCATGCTTGCCGCGGAGCACTGAGCGATCGCAAAGCGCCGGCCGGCAGCCGCCATCCTGGCACGATCTTTGGCTTGAATGGCTTTACGCATGGCATCGGCCAAAGCGGAAACATCGCCGGGCGGACAGAGCCAACCGCATCCCGCGGCATTGACCACTTCCGGTATTCCGCCCACGGCGGTAGAAACTACCACGCGGCCGGCTGCCATGGCTTCCAGCAGGCTCATGGGCAAACCTTCGCTCAGGGAACTCATCAGAAAGGCATCGACGCCGGACAGGAAATTCGGGATGTCTCGCAGATCGCCGCGAAAGACCATGCGATCCGCCAGGCCGAGACGGGCGGCTTCCGATTCCAACTCCTGCCTGAGCGGACCGTCGCCGGCAAGTTCCAGACGGCAGGCGGAGTTCTCGCCGGCCACCTCCGCAAAGGCCCGGATTGCGGTCTTGTGATCCTTAATGGGCACCAGCCGCCCCACAGCGCCAAACACCACCTCCTGGCGTTCGGGCGCGGAAGGCACCTCGAGAAAAGGCTCCAGCGGAATGCCGTTGTAAATCACCCGCAGCTTCCTTTTCGGAAGGAAGGGCACCTGTTGAAAGTATTTGAGGGAAGCCTGGGAAACCGCGGCAATGCAATCCGTCCAGGGTCCGGTGGCACCGTAGATAAGCTTGGCGGCATGACTCGCATCGGCGAGATTGTTGACGCCGTGCAGGGTATTCACCACGCCTTTTGCACCAGCCATTTTGGCGGCCAGGACTCCGTAATGATGGACCTGGGGATTGTGCGTGTGCACGATTGCGGCGCCGAATTCCCTGGCGAAGCTCGCCAGTTTTCGGGCGGCGGACCAGTGGAAGCCTTCGGGTTTGTGAAGACTCACCACAGGAATGGCCGCCGCCACCAGCGGCGCGGCCATGGGGCCGTCTTTGTAGAGGCAGGCGACCGCCACATCGTGGCCCCGCTTTTGAAATCCCAGTGCCAGATGAACGAGAACCCGTTCGGCGCCCCCGACCCCGAGCGTATCGATGAGATACAAGATTTTCATGGAGGAAAAACAGCCTGCGGAGCGGCCTGATTCAAGAATAACCAAAACCAGGCCGCTGCCGTAGTGACTCCGCGTTACGGAATGAGCGTAAGAATTCCTGAGTGCGCCAATTCGTTCGACGAGTCCTGGCAAAGCGGATCGATCGAACGATTGCGACACCACCGGTAACGAACCCACTGCACGGTGTCCGCGGCAATCGTCATCGCGACGGTACAGCGTCCACCGCTACATGGAGTGCTGGCGAAGGCAGCCAAGGTATCCGGCGTACCGCCGACCTGGACCGCGAGATTGTCTATGCCGGCCACATTCGGTGCGCTGGCAGTCACAGAGGTGGATACCGTGCCGCTGCGCGCAGCCGGCATCTCCACCTGTCCGGAGGAAGACCCCTTGGGACACACGATCGAGAAGGCGTTGACCGACTCCGGCACTAAACCGGTGAGCACGGTCTGCCTGGCGAGGATTCCACCGCCGTCCGACACGGCCTTGCCGCCCGAGGTGATGGTGCAGGAGGCTCCATCGGGCGCTTGATAGTACAGCAGAGACGCTGTGGATGTCCGTTGACCTGTCCGCCAGGAAATCTCTCCCAAGGTGGTTACCGGGGAGCTAACGGCCCAGGTAGAGACGCCGTGATCGTTGCCGGCCAGAACCCGAAACTGGTAGGTCGATGAAGGTTTCAGCCCGCTCAACTGCACGAACGTCACACCGCTATCCGCCTGTGCAACAAAATGGTAACCGCTTCCCTCATCGGCTTCGATCCGGAAATAGTTCTCGTTATTCGACAAGTCATCCCAGTCCAACCTGAGGCCGTCCGAGAGAATGGCCGATGCGCGCAAATTGGCGGGGGCCGCGGGCGTAAGCAATGGCAATGGAATCGAGGTCACTACCTCGTTGCTGTAGTCGGAATCACCCACTGCGTTGCGGGCATGCACCCGGTAAGTGAAAGTGATTCCGGCAGGCAGTCCCGAATCGACGAAGGTGGTGACGTTCTCCTTCAGTACCGCCACGATTTCAAAGGAGCCGCCTGCCTGCCGTTCGAGGACAAAGTCGTCTTCATCTCCCGACCGGTCCTGCCACGTCAGGGTCACATCAGAGCCGCTCACAGTAGCCAGCAGGTTCGCCGGCGCTTGGGGAATCGACCCGTAAACCTGATACCGCGGCAGATGGATTTCCGCAAAGCCATGCGTATTGCTGGTGGATGTGAGCGTTCCGCCGCCGGCATACGTTCCCGAGCCGGTAGCCGCCAATCCGACTCCGGGGAGAGCGATGACCACCAGGTGTAAGCTCGCCGCATAGTCCTTGTCGTAAGTGCCATTGGGGACGCCGACACAGGCGAACCCCAGCGACTGCGCATCCGGCACCGAAGAGACCGTATAGAGTTTCGGCGTCATGGAGGGCGTAGCTCCTAACGTCGCATTGGTCGATCCCACCACCTCGATCACCCAGCCGACCTGCAGCCCATGCGGAATGGTAAATCGTGCCAGACATTGGCCGCCGCTCGCATCGATGCCGGCGAGTTGGCCGGGAAGCGACCAGCCGTGGTCGCGTTGCGGCTGGAATCTCCAAAAATTGATACGCGGCGAGACGGCCGCAACATTCGCGTTGTCCTGGTTGGCTGCGGTATTACCGGCGACGCCCGCAACCTTCACGGTGTCCCCAGCCGCCAGGCCCGTGTCCGACCTGGTAATCAACCACAACGGAGAAAGGCCGGCCCCGGTTGTGCCGGCTACGGGGAACGTCGGCCGGATACCGACCCACAGGTCGTCTGCCTCCGGCATTTCCGGCGACTGCCAGTGAGCCCCAGTGTTTCCCAGGCTCAGCCCCGGGGGCACTACGCTGCCTCCATCGACCGCCGCCGACCAGCCTGAAGTCTTCAGGCTGGCGGCAGTCGAATATCGAACCTGGTACACCGTTCCCTGCACCGGCGGCGCAATCCACATCACATCGTATCCGGCGCTGTTCGTGAGTTGACCACCCGTAAAGCGACGCGGCGACCAAACGGCAGATCTGCCGCGGACTGCCTCGTCGGGCTCTCCATCCACCTGGTCAAATTGAAAATCGGCGTAAAAGAGGGTCTGGCCCGACCAATCCGCTGCACCGGCCACGAAGTCCTGGTAGAAAACAGTCTGGCCTTCCATGCATCCGCGCGGACCCGCTGTCCATGCCGGGTAATATCCGTGGCCCATGAGGGCCTGGTTCGGCCAGTTCATGGCTCCTGCGGCGCCCACTTCGTGGCTGGGGGCACAGTTGATTTCCATCAGTTGCCAGCGGTCCTGATAGGTATTGAGGGACAGGAAGTGGTAAAAATGCGAGCCGCCTCCAGAACTGTCCTGCGTCACAGTCTGCGCATAGGTTCCCCAGTTGTAGTTGTAGCTCCCGCTCGCCGGCGCCTGAATATTCTTGCCGAACCTGACCCAAAAACGTAGCCGGTTCGAGCTGGGTTTGAAGCTCAAGGGAGATTTCGTATTCCACCACTCGTAGCCTTTAGGCCACAAGTAACCGCCCGATCTTGACGTGGTGTAGAGGTAGGGAGACGCCTTCCACGTAATTGCGACATATGGTTCGGCCTGGGTTCTGCCGACACATACTCCCGCCGGCATGCATGATCCGGCATACGCACCGTCAGCCAAACCGGGATTGGCAATGGTGATTGTCTTCCGGTCCGCACTAAAGGAAAGGACCCGAAAACCTCGAGTACTTCCCTTGGCCAGCCAGGCGGCCGCGGGTTGAGCCGGAGCATTGGGGGTGCCATCGTACCCGGGATTCGTAGCGGTGGCATATTGCTGATAGCCACGCAGGAAGATCAACTGTCCGACCGCCATGGGGCTAAAGTTCGTGCCGTCCACGTAGGCCGCCTTCAGGGTAATTGTGACCACACCGCCGCTCACCGTCAGAGTATTGATTTTTGAGTCGGCCATGTAAGCCTTCTGATTATCCGGAGTCCAGTATCCCTTCGAGCACTCCGTTTCGTTCATTGCCGGTTCGCAACTCGGCACCACAACCGAGAGAGAGTGATTCGCGTTCACGTGGGACTCATTGGCCGGAGAGGTGGAATTATCCACGTACGTTTTGCGCGTCAAATCGCCATTCGCCGCCACAATCCGAATGTCCTGCCCGGTAAACGATCCAGCCGAAAGTGCATTGAACGGAATGCTGATCTGGGTAGTGCTGGTTGCCGTCGCCAGCCATCCCTTGGGAGCCGCGTCGCTGCCTAGCGCGGCCCAGGTCCCCGTAGCTCCCGTGATGTAAAGCGGAAACACAATCTGGGTGGTTGTACGGTTCCAGGATGCTTGCGCCGCGACGCTGGCACTGACAGCCTTGCCGACCCCCGACAGTCCCGGCGTGCGGGCGCAGACGATGACGCCAACGGAAACGGTGTCCGGTACCCACTCCGGCGCGCATCCGGAGCAGGAAGCCTGCAAACC
>JAICHN010000418.1 GCA_025924845.1 Chloroflexota bacterium
CCTGCGCCGCCGCGGCCTGGACGAGCGCGGCCAACACCTCCGGTCGGCAGTCCCCGGCGGTACCGCGGACACAAGGCCGCCCCGCTTCCCGGATCAGCAGCGCCGCGAAGTCCAGGTTCATCAAGCGACGCAAGGCATCGGGCAGCGAGGTGCTAAATCCTGATAGATCGTCGGCCAGCGAAAGATCCCGGCTCAAAGAGAGCAGCGAGGCCCGGTAGTCGTATCGATCCTTAAAGAGCCGGCGATCGAGACGTGGCCATAACTGGTCGTGCAGCCGGCGGCAGGAAACGTTGATCAGCACGATCAGCAGAGCGGTGAGGACCAGGCTTCGGGCGGGCTCGGGGAGGAGTGAGTTGGTCAATTGGCGCACCACGAAGGTGGGAGCGGTATAGGCTACGATGAGCGCGGCCCAGACGAGCCCATGCACGAACCACCGCTGGAGCAAAGGCACGCCAAGGGTCTTGTGGCGCAAGATGGCGTAGGCGAAGGCGGCGGGCATGATCGCCAGCGCCGGAATGGCCAGTTCCGGCGCCAGCAGCGGCGATTGGCCCAGAACCATGGGCGCCAGGTACAGGCCAACGAACGGCAAGACCGCCAGCGCCGTCCCCGTACTGATGACGATCAAGCCCCAGCGAATAGTCTCGTCGCCTTCGGTGAAGAGCGCCCGGACCAGCAGACCAACGCCAAGACAGAGGGCCAGCAATAGGACGACGAGGCGAAGCGACGATACCGGCTCGTACAGCGCGGGCCAAACAAACGCCGCCACACCAAAGGGAACGAGCAAAAGGGGCGGCGCTACCGCGGCCGCGTGCAGATAGCGGCTTCCGCGAAGGGTGGGGAAGATAAGGAAGAAGTGAGCAAAAGCGGCGGCAAAGAACAGGACGAGCACGAACTCGCTCACGGAGGCAGCCGGCACATCGCTGTAGGTCATTGGAGTAACGGCGAACGCCAGCGAGGCACTGCCAAAAAGAAGATAGATCGCCCACCCAACCTCAGGCTGCCTCGCACGTAGAAAAACCAAGGTGCCAAGGAGCAGGAACCAAGGACTGAGCAGCAGCAACGGCCAGGTAGTACGATCGTTGGGTAGGAGCCGAGCTTTGGCGGTAAGCGTGTCGCCGCTCTCCGTTCGCACCCGTAGCTGCGTGCCTGCCCACATGCCATTGTCGCGTGGTTGCGGCGGCCGGCGATCGAGCGCAAGCACCTGATCGCCTGAGCGTATGCCGGCGTCCCACAGACGCCCGCCAGGTAACAGCCACTCAATCCGTGCCCGCCCAGCGGCCGGCACGGAAAGCCCGATTGAGAACCGTAGCGGTGCAGCCAACGTGACGATGCTGAAGGCAAGGAATACGGCGTAGGCAGAGGTTACGACGCCGATCACGACGGCGCGCGTAGAGGCGGCAGTAAGCCACGGCCCGCCTTCTTGCCGTGCGGCCAGACAATCCGTGGTGGTCCGCGTGCCGGCAGCATCGTGTGTCATTGCCCTCATTATGCCACATGCCTGTCCTGGGCTAGGTGTTCAGATGGCGCCGACTAACTGCTCAAGACAGTCACGGCATAGCGCGTCAGGAGTAAGCTCCGGCACAAGGGCGATAGCGTGACGGCGATAGGTCTCGGCTACCACCCAGGTGAACGGGCCGGCGGCCGCCGACAGAGGAGCGTCGGCCCGACCGCCAACCTGACCGGCGGCATAGACCAACGGCAGGGTTGGCCGTCCCAATCGGCCATCCGTTTTTCCCGTGACATCAGGGTGAACCGCCGCGATATCGTTCGCCAATTGCCTGCTCAAACCCAGGTGCCAGCCAAAGCGGGCATAGCGCTCCTGGATCTCATCACTTGCGCCGGCCACCAGCGCGCCGAGCCGACACAGCACCGCCGTGAGCGATGCGGACTTCCGTGACGCCGCATCCAGTGCCTCATCAAGGTCCAAGCATACCTCTGACGTGGGCGTGAGGTCGGAATGCTGACCGCCACAAGCGGACAACCCAGCCTTGAGCAGCGCGCCGGCGGCTGCAACGCCTACTGTAGTAAGTATGGCCTGCTGGGCAAGGAAGAGGAGGCCGGTCGAGACATTGAGGGTACGGGCAGATCCCAAGACAGCTTGTACGGGATGTTCCTCCTCATCTTCGACGTCATCCAGTAGGTCAAGCGCCGCCATGAACAACTCAGCGGCAGCAGCAACCGGCACCGCCTGCTTCCACTGGCCCCCCGCGGCGGTACAACAGGTCCATACCAGGCGTGACCAGCGCAACCTCGGGTTGGAGGAAAGCGGTCCTCCCGGAATGGCCAGGGCAGCGATCAGGGCATCGCGGTAAGGCTGCATCAGGGTAGGGTCATTAAGGAACACGCGAACCTGGGCGGCTACGGCGCCGGCAGGCAGCATGGCGACTCCTACCACAACAATACGTCGGCCGCGTTCGCAAGCACCGCGCCTCCCGCGGCCAGCCGCACCCGGAGGGCCTCCAACGCCTGGCACGCGAGGCCCTCCAGCCCGGCCGCTTCGGCGCGTTCGCGTAACCACGAACCGTCCTGCCGGCGCGCTGCGTCGCCGGTGAGCAGCTCACGGACGATGGCCGCCATCGCCGCCAGGTCCAAAACAGGCTCCGTGGCGAACGTTTCCTCGGCGAAGTGTTTCATGATCTATTTTCCCCCGGCCCATCCGCCGCGACATACATCACGGCTCGAAAGATGGCGCCGACCCGAGCATACGCGTTTGCCGGCAGCTTGCCTATCCGTATTTTTACGGATGGCACCCTACGTAGAAATACGGATAGGCACGGCTTGGAAAGGAGCATATGGTAGGGCAGGTGGAGTCGTACTGCGGACGAGACAACTGCCTATCATGCGAAGGGAGGTATCGAGCCCATGCAGAAGAAGGGTACGACTTCACGTCAGACTGGTTTTGGAATCCGAATGAAAGGGCAAACATGAAATCCCGAATCGCGACCGCACTTCTGACCGTGGGACTCCTTGTGTCTCCCATGGCGTCCAAACTGCCGGCAGCATACGCGGCAACCGGCGGTGGATATAACGATCCTCGGTACCCGGCGTCGGCGGTATCGACACTGGTTTTGACACTCAAAGACAAAATGCTGGCCGATGAGAGTTCAGGTAAACCTGTATCGCAGGATACCGCCCTGAAACTGGAACAGGTCCTTGGCCTTAGCGCTGTAGATATCGCCAACCTGCAAGCTATGGCAAGCAGCCAGGACCAAGCGGCGCCAACCTTGGACGACATTATCCTCGCCGTACGCCACAAAGTCGATCCCATGCAGAGCGCTTCATCAACTGCCGGGGGCCAAGCCTCGCTGACTACTGGAGTACGGCCGGCGGGGGTCAACGCTTGGTTTTACACAGGCTACGGTGCGCCGCAGGGTGCTACTCGATAAACCAGGCACAGCCTGGATGAATGGGAAGGAGATTCATGGGTCAACCGCCTTACCTAGTGGCGAAAGCCAACGGGGACCAGAGCATGGCGGTAACGCGGGAGCAGCCAACACGCGACGGCAAACGTCCTGCAAGACCCGAGCGCCATGGTGAAAGCGACACTGCTTGAATCCCAGTCTTCAGTGGGTATGGTGTGCCCTGCCGGAAAGCGTGTGAGACCGGTACCGCGTCATGGAGAGGTTTCACGTAACGACCTCTTCACCTTCTTGACGACGGACACTGACCAATGAGGCCAGGCAAGAAGACGAACCGGACACCTACAGCGCTCTCGGACGTATCGAGTAGAAGAACTGCGGGATGGCCTACGGGGCGCGAGCCCTAGGGCCACGGAGTCCTCATAGTAGTCCGAAGCCGGGAAAACCGGCTACATGGCGAAGGAGGACAGGTGAACACAACACGAAGGAAAGGGAGGTACGCGAGATGCGAAACGCCGAAACGGTCCTTTGTGTCATACGGGAACGCGGTATCCAGGGAAAATCGCTTGACGACCTGTATCGACAGTTATTCAACCCAGGACTGTATCTGCTGGCCTACGCCCACCTGTATCCCAACAAGGGGGCGATGACCAAAGGAGCAACTGAAGAGACCGTGGACGGGATGTCACTGGCGAAAATTCGGGCGCTCATTGACGATCTGCGTTGGGAGCGTTTTCGATGGACGCCGGTACGCCGGACCTCTATCCCGAAGAAGAACGGGAAATTGCGCCCACTCGGCATCCCAACGTGGACCGACAAATTGCTGCAAGAAGCCATGCGTCTCCTCCTGGAGGCGTATTACGAGCCGCAGTTCAGTCCCCACTCCCACGGCTTCCGGCCAGGCAGGGGCTGTCACACCGCCTTGCAAACGGTGAACCGCACCTGGACGGGCACAAAGTGGTTTATCGAGGGAGATGTGCAGGGCTGTTTTGACAACATTGACCATGAGGTCTTGTTGACAATCCTGGCTGAGCAGATTCACGATAATCGCTTCCTCCGGTTGCTCCGTGCCCTGCTTGCGGCAGGCTATTTGGAGAAATGGACCTATCACACGACCTATAGCGGGACACCGCAGGGTGGGGTCATAAGCCCAATTCTCACAAATATCTATCTGCATAAGCTGGACACCTGGGTCGAGCAGGTGCTTCGGCCAGCCTATACCCGAGGGAAAAGGCGCCGGAGCAATGATGTGTACACGCGACTGAAGAGTGCTGCCCGCTCCGCAAAGGCGAGA
>JAICHN010000419.1 GCA_025924845.1 Chloroflexota bacterium
CCCTCCAAACGTAACCTGTTTTGTTAATTACCAGTACTCACAATTTGTGGGGGGGGCGAAATGCCCATTTCCCCCCCACCACACATAGAATCACTCTTGCCGGCCGGCCTTCCATCTGTTAGAGTCATGGTAAGAGGCGATGGAGGACCGCCGCGGCGTACCGCACGGGCGACGCTGAAACCGCGGAACTGCTGCTGATGGCTCCTGAACGACAACTTGGTCGTGTCAGGAGTTTTTTTGTGCCCACATTTTGGGTGCTCCCGGCGAATATGGTAGGGATGGAAATGAGCGCCAAGGAACCCGGCAAGCAGGGTGCGTTTCTCCGCAAGCATGACTATCAGTGCAAAGACGAGAGCATTGGAGTCGGAAGGAGACTCGTGGATACGGGCCATCGCCATGCCGGCGGGACAGCTGGGGATCCGCTCGATGTCGCGCGGGCGGAGGAGCCGCCGATGAGAACAGGATGTGAGGGACTGCGGCTGCGCGTGTTTATTCATGAAGAACTACGCTACGATCATAAGCCTCTGTACGCGCATATCGTGGAAATGGCCCACCGCGAAGGCTTGGCGGGGGCCGTGGTCTTTCGAGGCATTGAAGGGTATGGCCTCCATCGTCACCTCCATACCACCCGGCTGCTGGACGTTTCCGATGATCTCCCCATGATCGTGGAACTGGTCGACAAGGTGGAGGCCATTCGGCGATTCCTCTTGCTGCTGGACCCGATCGTGCCGCACGGCATGGCAACGCTTTCTCCGGTTCGGATCGTTACCTACCGGAAAGGCGTTACTCCATGACGCCGCTGCTTCTCGGGGCGACGTTCCTGGGCGGCGGCACTGGGGCGGCTTGCCGCTATGGCGTGGGCCGGTTGGTCGGTAGTCGCTATGGGGGTGAATTCCCGCTCGGCACTTTCCTGATCAATGTCACGGGCTGCTTTGCCCTCGGCCTTCTGGCCAGCCTGTTGGCTCGTTCCCACCAGGACGTGGCGTTCCCCACCGCGTTGCTGGCCACCGGTTTCCTGGGCGGGTACACCACCTTCAGTACCTTCGCACTGGAAGGAGTAGTGCTGTTCAGCGATGAGAGTGAGCGGCACGCCCTCCTCAGCCTCGTGGCCTCGATGGCCGCCGGCCTGGGCGCGGCTGCTCTCGGCGCGGGTCTGGCGAGCCTGATCTAGGGCGAAGGGAGGGGGACCGATGCGTCGAGTGCTGATTATCTTTGTCGGCGGAGGGACCGGAGCCTGCCTGCGTGCCTTGCTGCTGGCCGGATTGGCTGGGTGGGGACCTACTTCGCCTGTCCTGCTGGCCAATCTGCTCGGTTCGTTCCTGCTCGGTGTAGTCTTTGTCCTGGCGGACGAGGCGGGGCTACTGAGCGCGCCCACCCGGCAATTTCTCGCGGTCGGCGTGCTGGGCGGTTTCACCACCTTCAGCACCTTTGGCTGGGGCGCCGACCTGCTCGTGGCTCATGGTCACGCCGCTGACGCCTTTCAATATCTTGTCGCCAGTGTCGGCGGTGGGGTGGCAGCGGTGATTGTCGGCTTGATGGCAGGGCGCGAGTTGGTCCGTGCGCTCGAACGCGGGACAATGGTGATACCGCGCAAGCCGAAGGCGAACGGTTCGCGCCGCTCAAAGACTAGAAAAAGCGCAGTGGCCGGCATCGAGGCAGAGGATCGTGGGGTATCGGCGTAGCAGGAGAGTGGGTGCATGAAGCTCCAGAGCCCCGGCCTGCGTGTACGCATTTACGTTGGCGATCACGACCAATGGCATGGCAAGTCACTGTACGCCTCGATTGTGCAAGAAGCACGGAAGCACGGTCTGGCGGGGGCCACGGTCGCCCGCGGCATTATGGGCTACGGGGCGCACAACGCCATTCACGAGCCCCATCTCTTCCGTCTCGCCGGCGGCTTGCCGGTCGTGATTGAGCTTGTGGATAGCGAGGAAGCGATCCAGGCATTCTTGCCCATCCTCGACGACATGGTGGGCGAAGGGATGATTACGCTGTCGACGGTTGAGGTGATTACCTACAGCAAGGGCTGAATGAAAAAGCACGCGGCCCGATCGGCTGATCTCCCCGTAACCTGAACGCCGCCCCAACCGTTGGTACGTATATGGGGGCGCCTACGCGTCGCCATGGTTAGCCGTCCCGGGAGACATCGCTTATGCTCGTTTCCAAACATCGCATCCTACCCTCGCTCGTACTCCTTGCCCTTGCCGGTTCCGTTGCCGCGCCGGCCGGCGCGGCGGCCCGCATACCCCCGGCACCCGCGAGTCACCCGGTTGCCAATTCTTCCGTATCGAGCCTGCAGGTCGCCCTCAATTCCGCCGCCCGGCCCTCAGCCCCCAAAGTAAATACCGCGGCGCTGCGTGGGGAGGGCGCGCTTGCCTTTACCTGGGGTACGAGTATCTATGCTGCTTCCGTCGACCGCGGCACGCATCTGATAACCAAGACGGCGGGTACCAACCTTGCCTGGTCCCATGACGGTGATTGGCTTGCGTACATCCAGACCACCGCCGGCCCTAAGGTTGACGCTTCGCTCTGGATAGCGGCTGCGGGCGGCGGTAGCGCCCATCGGGTCACCGAATTGGCGGACGTGGGAAGCTTCACCTGGTCTCCCACCGCTGATACGCTGGCGGTGTCGGCAAGGCCGGCGGGCCAGGCAAAAGCCGTGCCGGCCCTATGGCTGGTCAGTCCGAACAAAGCGCCGCGGAAGCTGGTCGCCAATGCGGGCGGTGCGGCCTGGTCGCCCGATGGGCGCACGATCGCCATGAATATCACGGTGCCGAGCAGCCTGTTCTCGGCCGGATCGGATTCTCTGGCGACCAAGGCCGTAAAGGGTGGGCCGATAACCAATCATGTTACGGCGCAAAACTCCGGGATCATTCTCTCGGGATGGTGGCCGAACGGCCAGGGGCTGATCTTCATGATAGACCCCGGCCATTCGAGTTCGATCGCCGCTGATGGCCTCACCCTGTATAGCATTTCCCTGCACGGCAATACGAGGACACTCACCAGGACGCTTGGTTACCAGGACTGGCTGGCCTGGGCCCCGTCGGGCACGAAATTGCTGTTGGTATCGGGCACCGGCCGCGAGATCTGGACTGGAAAGTCGCTCAGCGTGTGCGACGCGGCTTCCGGCTCCTGCCGGGTTCTACCCATACCGAAGGGAAGCGTGGCCCTGGATCCTGCCTGGTCGCCCAACGGCAAGCAGATCGCCTATGTGCGAGCTAAAGACGCCGGGAAAGTGGGCGGCTTCGGCAAGGTGTCGACAAACGAACCCTGGGTGCGCACGCGCTCGTTGTGGATTGCCGATCCCACGGGTGCCCACGCTCACCAATTGTCGGCCGCCGGCGCCGGCATTTATCAGCCCATGTGGTCGCGGAGCGGCAATGTGCTGTTCTATGTGCGCGATAATACGCTATGGCGGATTGGCGCCGGCGCCGCCTCGCCCACCAAGGTAGTGGGTCCCTTCCCTACCCCGCCGCCGGCCTATCCTTTTGGCTATTATGGGCACCTATCCTGGTCGGGCCAACTGGCCTTGCAGGGTAGATAAGAACTATTTTCAGACTGGGGCTACACCGGCAGCGCCTCTCGGAATAGGCGGCGGAAGTTGCCGCCCAGTACGGCGTCAAGCCGTTCGCCGGTGTAGCCGCGGTCGCGCAGGGCGGCCACGAAGGCGGGATAATCCTCCGGGCCGGCAATGTTGTCGATAGCGGCGTCCATCGCCATGCCGGACGGCAGCAACGAGTCGGGTTGGGTGTGGGCGATCATGGCCCGAAACACCTGACGAATGAAGTCGCCGCCCAGCCCCACATGATCGATGCCCATGACCTCGACCGCGTGATCCAGGTGGTCGAGGGCGCGCGCAATGGTTGGCTGGTCAGGATCGATGACGAGTGGGAGCAGCATCAGGCCCAGCACGCCGCCACGTTTAGCCAGGGCCTGCAATTGGTCGTCGCTCAGATTACGCGGCGTATCGATGATGCTTCGGCACGCCGCGTGGCTAACCAGGATGGGCGCCTCGCCGGAGCGCTCAAGTATGTCGTAAAACGTGCGTTCGGAAGTATGGACCAGGTCGATCATCGCGCCGACTGCCGCCAACCGATCCACGAGCAGTTTGCCCAGATTGCTCAGTCCGCCATGGGCCGGCTCGGCCGCGCCATCGGCAAAGGCGTTACGGCGATTGTGGGTCAGGGAGAACATTCTGACCCCCAGTTCCCAGAAAATGTCGGCCATCTCGGGGTCGTAGCCCAGCGGCTCGGCCCCCTCCATTGACAGCATCAGGCCCAGGCGGTCGGATGACTCCACCAACGCGAGGTCCGATCGAGTCTGGACCAGAGTCACCTGCTCGGCATTCTCGCGCACGGCCCGCTTGCAGGCCATCACCTGCTCCAGGCCTTGGCGCAGGGCTCGTTCGGGTAGAAGTTCCAACTCCGCCGTGTAGACAGGGCACACCTGGAGCTTCACGCCGCCCGACCGCAAGTTGTTCAGCCAGTATGTAGCGAACGGCGTGGGTTCGGCGCGGCGGAAGTTCAACTCCATCAACAGGTCGTTGTGGGCATCCACGATAGGCGGGTATGATTGGCCCGCTCCCGGTTCAGTAGTCACGTTTCATCTCCCACTCGTCTTCAGCCGGTCCCGTCGTTACACGCCAATCGCC
>JAICHN010000420.1 GCA_025924845.1 Chloroflexota bacterium
AGACGGAGCGAGTCGCCGCAGTAGGCGCGCACCTGCTCGAGGAGACTCTCCGCGTCTCGCAAGCTCCCGGTGCCCAGGGCGGCCAGCAACTCCAGGACGGCGTCCTCGGCGTCCAGGCCCTCCTGGCCGCAGATATAGCGGAGGCGCTCCACCATCTCGGCGAGCGGCACGGCGCGCAAGTCGTGTCGCTGGCAGCGCGACAGCACGGTGAGAGGAACCTTGTGAATTTCGGTGGTGGCCAGGAGGAACAGCACATGATCCGGCGGCTCCTCGAGCGTCTTCAGCAAGGCGTTAAAGGCGCCGATCGAAAGCATATGCACTTCATCGATGATGAATACTTTGCGACGTGCCTCAGCGGGACGGAACTGAACCCGATCGCGGAGTTCGCGCACATCATCCACGCTATTGTTGGAGGCACCGTCAATCTCGATCAGGTCAATGGAGCGCCGCTCCAACATACTGGTACAAATCGAGCATTCGTTGCACGGCTCGCCGTCCCTGGGCGCCAGGCAATTGACGGCGCGGGCCAGGATGCGGGCGGTACTGGTCTTGCCGGTGCCGCGGGGGCCGGTAAAGAGGTAGGCGTGGGCCACTTTGCCGTGAATCACGGCGTTGCGAAGCGTTTGCGTGACGTGTTGTTGACCCGCAACCTCGGCAAAGGTCCGTGACCGGTAGGCTCGGTACAGCGATGTACGGTCCCCGGAGTCTGGAGCGGGCGGCGACGACACGGATTCGGCGGGGAACAACGATAGATCAGTGCTCATACACGTCCTTCTTGGCCCGCCGAGCCGGAGCACCGGTGCTACACAAGAAACGCCGGCAAGTGGTTGCCGGCGATGTGGAACATTGGTGACCATGCACCAGGCCCTCGCGCCTTCCTGAAAGCCACGCTCGGCTCCGGAAACTGCGGTCCCGGCTTCCCTGACGCACCCGAAGCACACCCCTTACCGCTGCTTCTCTCGATCTGACGGGGTTCGAGGGGCTTCGTCGGTCAGGACCAGGACCGTTGAACGTTTCCGGATTCGAACAGAATCATTCAGAGCCGGTACTCAGACCCGGGATTCCGCCGGCCATATAGCCGATTTGCCGTACAGGGGACGACTATCCCCCCGCCTAGCACGGTCACATCGCTATGCTACCGGTGCTCTCGATACGCGTCAAGGATCGACGGCATCGTCCTTCGTCGCTGCCCTCATTCCCGCTGGATTGCTCTTCCCACTCGCTCGCGGATCAGCGCCGGCACGGTTGAGGGTGGTAGTAGCCGGGGTGCCTGTCGTCATCGCCGGCATATTCGTAAGGGTTGGTGGTGATGGGCACCTGCGGGTCATACTGCTGGGGATCGTCACTGATGAAGCGGCCCTGCACCGGGTTGTATTCGCGGGCCCGCATACTATAGATGCCTGCGCGGGCGTCGTAATACTGTCCCGCGTAACCGAAGGGGGAGGCCGCTTGCAAGCCGGCAAGTTGAGTGACCCCGCTCGTGCCGGTGTTGGGTCGGGAGACACCCCAGGCATCGTAGGCGCCGGCCCCAATCACCGCGCCGGTCGGATCGGTGGCCAGCCGCACGCTGCCCAGCACGTCGCTCGCCAGATAGTTGGTGCGGGTGCTGCTCTGGTTGTAGGCGGCAACGGGTGCGGCTCCAGTGCCCGGCTCCAGGTACGTGTAGTCGGCGGTCCCATCGGAGACCAGATCTGAAAGTCCACCGGCCAGATCCTGGGCATCGTTAAGCAGTACCGGACTGGGACCGCTCTGCTCGTAGGAGCGCAGCCGATCCCCCTGCCCATCGTAGACATAACTCACGTCGGTGCCCGGCCCGACCACGTTGGTCAGTTGCTCCAGGTCGTTGTAGGTGTTGGTGATGCTGCCGGCCGGCCCCACGCTGCCCAGCTGATTGCCGTTGCCGTCGTAGCGGTACGTGGTGTTGCCCTGGGTGCTGGCCGTGCCGGTCAGTTCGTCCGCCAGGTCATAGGTGTTAGTGAGCACACTCGTCCCGCTCAGGGTGGTGGTACTCGTGATCACCGTCCGGTTGCCGCCCGCGTCATACTGGTCCGCTTCCGTGCTCCCATCGGGGTAACTCGCACTGGTCAATCGGCCCGCACTGTCGTAGCCGTAGGTGCTGCTGCCCCACGAATCGTTGCTGTTCGTTCGCTGGCCCGCCGCGTCGAGCGTCACCGTCTGGGTGAATAGGCTGGTCGTGCCCGAGATCCAGGTGGTCCCGGTGATCCGTCCCGCCCCGTCGTAGCTCCAGGTCTGCTCGCCGCCGTTGGGCGCCGGCAGGCTGCTCAGATCGCCCGCCCCGTTATGGCTCACCGTGTAGGTGTTCGGGGTGCTGTCCGCCTGGGTCAGGCTATGGACCCGACCCGCCGCGTCATAGCCCCAACTCTGGCTCTTGCCGTCGGGCAGGGCGAGCCCGGTCCGCCTGCCGGCATTGTCACAGGCGTAGGCCAGGTGCATGGTGATGGTCGGCGGCGGAGCCACCAATGCAGTGGAACCTCTGGCTGCCGCAATCGTTGCAGGCATGACGAGCAGCGCGACTACGCGGAGCAGTAGCGCGAGGGTCACGAGCCAGACTGATGTAACGTGTCTCACTGGCGCTCCGCTGCTTGCCGGCTACCGCCATAGTCCAGGTGAGTGCCGATGCTACCAACGTTGGCCATTGGTTACGATAGTATGTGCCGCTTGTATGTTGCCGCCCCAATATGAATCACGTCTCGCGCCTGATAGCGGCTAGTATTTCACGCTGGTTGATACCGCGGCGCCAGCGGAAAATGCAGAGGCTGCGCGCCCAGACCTGACAGAGCTCTCACTTCCTTTTCCTAGCCCACGGAAACCTCCCAACCTGCTTCCCCGAGTCTGACTTACTCATGGTCTTAAGCCCTGAGTGATCGATCTTGACAGTTCCAAAGTGTTTCGTCACGGCTTCGGATCTTCTCTCAATTACATCCTGATCTTCATGGATCGCATCCGGGTAACCGAAGTCTATACTGAACTCTCCATTATCTACGAAATAGCTCATTGTCCGCCATTCCTGGTTTTCAGGCTGCTCTTGCCAACGTATCCAGAACGTTCGAATTAGCTGGCGCAGGGACTCTGGGCAGAATCTGAATTGCAAGGGTCCGCCTGGGGTGTCAGGATAGAGTATGTCAGCAGAGATCACCCCTTTCTCAACTTCTGCATAGAGGAGAAACTTTCCTAAAGACCTATCTGCTACCTGTGATGCCTCCCGACCAATTATTTGAAGGAGCGTTTCTATCGTTGCTGTTGTGTAGCTCATTGGATGTCTCGCTAACCCCCTGGACGATTGTAGAAAACGCTTCGCGCCACGGCACCGTTTTTAGGTGTCACCTTATCTTCCCTCAGTGCTTCTCCGACTCCGGGCACCGAAGCTCGGCCTGAGCATTGGGAAGAGTTCTCTACCGATTAGGTTCGGGCCTTGAATTGCGATATAGCCCCTCCTCGGCAATGATGCGCCACGCTCCTTCGGGGACCAGGTAGCGGGCCGCCCACCCCGCCGCGATCCAGTCGCGGAGCACATGCGAGGCGATCTCCAGTTGCGGCGTGTCGACCAGAGTGACCAGCGACCGGGCATCTGGGTGAATGCTTTCGAGCAGCGCCCAGTCTGGACCAGGCCACCCGGCGCGCGCCATCACGATCGGGTGGTACTCGGCCATGATGCGGGCCGGCTCCTGCCAATTGCTCAGGTCGTTGGCGGCGTCCACGCCCAGAATGAAGCGCAACTCGGCATCCGGACAGCGCGCCCGCAAGGCATCGAGCGTGGCAATGGTATAGGATGACCCGCCCTGGCGGATTTCGATGTCGCTGGCTTTGAAATGGGGATTCCCCGCGATGGCGGCCTCGACCATGCGTAGGCGCTCCGGCCCGCTCGCCACCGGCCCGCGGTCCTTGAGTGGCTGCCTACTGTTCGGCACCCAGAGGATCCGGTCAAGGTCGGCCACCTGGCGCACGAAATCGGCCACGGCAAGATGCCCGATATGAATCGGATCGAAGGTGCCGCCGTAGACGCCGATCTTTTGCCGTGCCATGGCTCAGAGCTGCGCGTGGACTTGGGTGGCCTGGAGGATCTTGCCGCCCGCGACCACTACCGACCCGCCGATACCGTGTAGAGCAGTGACCGGTTGATTGTCGGCCTCGTTGAGGTAGTCGGCATCGTCTGTGGTGAGCCCGACATCCACCCCTATGTTGCCGCTGTGCGCGGACGTCACGGTGAGCTGATAGGAGATGACCTTATAGATTTTTCCCGGTTGCCATTGGTCCATGGTTTGCCAGTCCGTCGCTTGCTGATCATCTTGCTTGATTTGCAGAGCGCCGGTGTTGTCGGTCAAGTAGTGCATCAAGCGGGTGCGCTTGGGCATCGGCTTGAGTACCTTCCACCAGGTGGTCAGCACCACGTCGGGATTTCGTAGGTTGGTCCGTTCCGCTCGACTGACCTGATAGCCCTCCAGTTCGAGGTAATCACCAAAGCGGGCAATCGGCCTCCCCGCGGGCACGTCGTCAGGGGGCGGCTCCATGAAGGTCCAGAAGGCGGGCGGCAGTTTGGTATTCAGGGTCATGCCTTTTTGAAAGCGCTCGAGGAGCAGAATGCCGTCCTGGGCAAAGGCGATGGTCCACTTCCC
>JAICHN010000421.1 GCA_025924845.1 Chloroflexota bacterium
TTGCATCACTCGATGATCGACGGCGCTCCCGATGAAGCGCGCGCCGGTGTCACCGAGCGTGGTCCGGCCGTCCAGCGTACTGACAAAGTTGAGCACGGTATAGGGGCGATCGGGAGGAGGTTCCGGGAAGGTCAGGTCGTGAAATACGTCCTCGACCTTGAGTTGGCGTGCCCCAGGGGGAAGAATTCTCCGCATGTTTCAAGTATAACCGGGTTCCCGTGCCGGCATGCATGATTGCCTCACCGCCGTATGCACGCCTCGCGTTAGCGGCCGAGGCTGCCTGGCGGCGTCGCGCCCCTACCATGCAGCCTCGGCCGCTAACGGGAAATGCACTCATCCCTGCCGCGCTCTATCAGAGCAAGCGCTCCCGAACACGGGGTCGATCCGGTATCCTCCTCGCCATGCACGACGATGCGCAATCCCTCGGCACTCTCGCGGCGCGGGCGCACGACTTGCTCAAGACGGTGGGTCATCCGCTCGCTCCGGATACGCTGGTCGAGCATGTGTTCGGCATGGCCGGGAGCGGAAGCAAAAAGCCGGGCGCGGCTGATTTCTGGCGCGGCCAACTTGGTCGGCTTCTGGCCGATACGCGGCTCTTTGCCCAGCAAAGGGATGGCTCGTGGGGACTTACCGAGTGGGGCACGGCGGAGGTGCCGCTCGACCACATGGAATACATCGTGGTCGATTGCGAGACCACCGGACTCAATCCTCACACCAACCGGATAATCGAGATCGCCGCTCTGCGCTGCCGCGGCCCACTCGTAGTCGAGCGCTTCGAGACCCTGATCGATCCGCAACATGCCATTCCCCGCATGATTTGGCAATTGACCGGCATCTCCACCGAGATGGTGAAGGACGCTCCGCTCGCTGCCGCGGCCATGGCAGAGTTTCTCCGCTTTGCCGGCGGCTGCTTATTGGTTGGCCACAATGTGCGCTTCGACCTCGGCTTTCTGGGCGCCGAGGCGCACCGCCACCATGGCACCCGGCTGGGCAATCCGTCCATCTGTACGATTCGCCTGGCAGCGCGATTGCTGCCGCACTTGCGCCGGCCTAATCTAGACAACCTGGCGCGGGCGCTCGATCTGCGAACCGAGGAGCGACATCGAGCGATGGGAGATGCCAGGGTGACGCAACTGGCCTTTTGGCGCCTGGTCGAACGGGCCCGCGAACGCGGTGTTACTACGCAGGGCGGTCTCCTTGCTCTGGCCGGTCCTACCGCCGGTTCCACGCACGCCGTCGGCGGCCACGGTACCGGCCGCCTCCTGCTCGACCCGGCTCTCCGTCGCGGCCTACCCGAGCGGCCCGGCGTGTATTTGATGAAGGACGAACGGGGCACGATTATCTATGTCGGGAAGGCCAAAAATCTCAAACAACGTATCGCTTCGTACTACTCACAGCCGCTTGGTTACAAACGGAAAATGGATGGCCTTTTGGAGTCGGTGCGCGCCCTTGAAACGATTGTGGTCGGCTCTGAACTGGAAGCGCTCATCCTCGAATCGCGTCGGATCAAGGAACATCTCCCTCAGTTCAACGTACAGCAGCGCCACTATCGTCACTACCCCTTCATTAAGGTGGATGTTACCAGCCCCTTTCCGCGCGTATTCGCCACACGCGAGGTTCTGGCCGATGCGGCGCGGTACTTTGGACCATTCAGGAGCAAGCAGGCGGTTGACACGGTCGTTGACCTGGTGCATCGGTTGTTTCCCATTCGTTCCTGCACCCGCCTGATCGCGGCGGACGGGCGGCATCGTGGACGTACCTCGGCCTGCCTCCGCTTCCACGTCGGCCGGTGCCTGGGGCCGTGCATGGGGGCGGTAACTCCCGAAGCCTACGGGGCGGTGATCAGCGAGGTGCTCGATTTTCTGGCCGGCGGTCAGGAATCGATGCTGGCGCGGGTAGAATTGGAGATGCGCCGTAGCGCCGAGCGCCTCGACTTCGAGCGTTCGGCGCGTTTGCGCGACGCCCTTCGTCACGCGCGTCAGGTTATGCTCTCTCAACAATTGCTGACCGGCGCCGTGGAGCAGAACAACCTTGTCATCGTCTGTCCCGGTGTGGAGGCAGGCGGCGCCGAGTTGTTCGGAATTCGCCACGGCAGGCTATTTGAGCAACTGACCATGACCAATACATTTGATCCCGATACCCCGACCATGGTGGCCGACTTCCTGAATCGGCTGTATGCAGCGGCCTCGGCCCCCCCGGTGGTCGGCCAGGAAGAGGTGGATGCGATAATTATCATTGGCCGCTGGCTTGCTCGCTACGGCGATTCGCCTCGCGTGGTACACCTGGATGAGGGATACGGCGCGGAGACGGTCGAGCGCTTCGTGCAGTTGCTCCGTTCGGATCTCACCAGTCCAGAGCGTACCGACGATTTTTGGCTGGGGGAGGAAAATGATGAGTGAGATTGCGGTGCGCTGCTTTGTCTCGACTGCCGCCCAGCGTGATGCCGCCGGTATCGCGTCGCCCGTGGAGGTAAACGATGCCGCACCCGGCCGCGGCCGGAGGATCCAAATGGTCATGGAGGGACTACGCGAGGAGCCGACCGACGCGATCAACCTGGACGCGCACTCGCTCACCTTACCGCGCGGCGCCTACACCACCTTTCGGACCTACCACGGCACCATGGCCGCGCGCTTGACCGAGCATCTCGATCGACTCACCGCATCGGCTGCCCTTGACGGCTATCGGATATCCCTGGATCATCAGGCGACGCGGGCGGCGATTGGCGAGGCGGTGCGCCGGGCCGGTTTCGCGGAGTCTCGAGTGCGCCTCACCTTGACGTACGAGCCGGCCAGCCTCCTCTATATTACCGTCGCCCAATTCGTCCCATTACCGGATCGACTGTATACCGAAGGCGCGCACTGCCTTACCGCGCCGCCCGAGCTTCGGCGGGAGAATCCGCGCGCCAAGGGCACCAGTTTCATCGGGCCGGGGTCGGAGGCGCGTGCCGGCCTGGCCGAAGCGCATGAGCTGTTGTTGCTTTCGCCCCAGGGCGCTATTCTGGAAGGATCATCCAGCAATTTCTTTGCAGTATCCCACGGCGTGCTGCGCACGGCTGAGGAGGGGGTGCTGATCGGCACCACGCGCAATCTGGCGCTTGCCTGCGCCGAGGGACTGGCGCCTATTGAGCGGCGGCCCATTCTGCTGAGCGAAGTGCCCGCGTTGCAAGAGGCGTTCCTGACCAGTGTGTCTCGAGGCGTTCTGCCCGTCACCGCCATCGATAAGCTGCCTATTGCCAGCGGTCGGCCGGGACCTATAACGCAGGAACTGGCGCGACGCTTGCGGGCTGCGATTGAAGCGACACTCGAACCGATTGAGCAAGTGGAAGTGGTCGAATGAACGTTGTCTACCCGTGGGTGCGCCTCAAACCGCAACGTCCCGAGCGGCTCAACCACCCATGGGTCTTCGCGGGCGAAATCGAGGACATCGCCGACAATGCCGATCCCGGCAGCGTGGTGCGGGTAAGTGATGCGCGGGGTCGCTTTCTGGGCATGGCCATGCTCAATCCGCGTTCGAAGATTACTCTGCGCTATCTCACGGCCAGGGACGAAGCGATCGACGCTCTCTGGTGGGAGGAGCGGATTACCCAGGCGATTGAGCGGCGACGCCGGTTGCCCGCACTGGAGCACACGAACGCGCTGCGCCTGATCAACGCCGAGGCGGACGGCCTGCCCGCCCTGATCGTGGACCGCTATGCCGATGTGCTGGTGTTCCAGATGCCTGCCCTTGGCCTGGAGCCCTGGCGCGAGGTCATAGTGAGAGCGCTGTGGGACCGCCAGGACGCTCGGACCATCTGGGAGCGCTCCGACCTCCATGTGCGCGAGCTGGAGGGCCTGGAGCAACGTTCCGGTTTAGCGGCGGGGGCCGAGCCGCCGCCCCTGGTCGAAGTCGTCGAGGGTACGGCGCGGTTGCTGGTGGACGTGCGACAGGGCCAGAAGACCGGTATGTTTCTGGATCAGCGACGCAATCGGCAGGCGCTCGGGGACTACGTCGAGGGCGGTCGAGTGCTTAACTGCTTCTCCTACAGCGGCGGCTTCGGGGTGCACGCGGGCCTCGCCGGCGCCGGCGAGGTGATCAACGTCGATAGCTCGAGCGCCGCGCTGGATCTGGCCGAACAGAATATGGCGCTCAACGGCCTCGAGCCGCTTCATCGGCCTGTTGAGGCCAACTGCTTCGATTTGCTGCGCCGCTGGAGCGATGACGGGGAACGGTTCGACCTGGTGGTGCTCGATCCGCCCGCCTTTACCAAGAGCCGCGCCGCCGTGCCGGGGGCGCTTCGCGGCTACAAGGAGATCAATCTTCGGGCCATGCGCATGCTCAACCCGATGGGCATTCTGGTCACCTGCTCCTGCTCGCAGCACATCGACGATCTCACCTTCAAGGCCATGTTGGCGGGGGCGGCCGCCGACGCGCGGCGCGAGCTACGTATCCTGGAGCAGCGCGGCCAGGGACCCGATCATCCCGAACTGCCGAGAGCGCCCGAGACGCATTATCTGACCTGCATTATTGCCGAGGTCGAATAACTACGCGGCGCGAATTGCCTCCACGATGCCGGCGCCGCCCAGCACGACATCGCCGTCGTACAGAACCAGGGCCTGGCCCGGGGTCACCGCCCGTTGCGGCTCCGTAAA
>JAICHN010000422.1 GCA_025924845.1 Chloroflexota bacterium
CGCTTCGACTACGTCGCGGCCGGGATCAAGACCGGCCGCGACGTAGTCGATTGGGGAGGGGCGGCGACCGACGACAAGCGCCGGCGATGGCGAATTAGGCCGGTGCCCGATAGGTCGAGGCCGCCTCGGCCCCCTTGCGCATAGCCTGAATACCCTCATCGGTGGTCATCAGCGGAGTGGTCTCGTATACCCTGACCGCGCCACCGGCCGTAATGGCGAGCCCCACCGCCGCGGCGCTCACATTGTCGGGCGCCTCCATGATGAAGACAATGTCATACTTGCCGAAGGCGAGATAGGCAACCTCGAAGCGTGCCCCCAGTTTCTCGAGGAGCGGACGAACGATATCCACCCGATTTTGCGGGTTCTTGAGTTGGGCTGCCCAGGCTTCCTGGGTGTAGGCAAGTTGTACCAAGTAATGTGCCACAGCCGTTTCCTTTCTGACAGGCGATCGATCACTCAAGAGAACGAACCCTGATCCCCGTGCGCACTTCCTCCTCTCAGCGGTCGCACTCCGCATCAATTCTCGGGCCTTGTGCCGGCATGCGCCAATCATTGCACGTACCGGCCTAATCGGCAAGCGCGAAAAAGCCGGGTAGACAACGCAACCTGTCGCCGCGATACTTACCACAACCTGGTTAGCTTCAGATTGTAAGGAGTAACAAAGTGCGCTCTGCCCTCCTCCTGGTTGGCGCGATTTTCCTCGGCTACATCGGGTTCAGCTTGCTCGCAGCCGGCTGGAACAAGCATAGCCAGGACGGCGGCTCCCACCTCGACCTCTTCATCGGCGGCGCCGTGTTCGCCGTCATCGCCCTGGCCGCGCTCGCCCAGGCAGCGGGCATGATCCCCGGCCGTAAAGTGAAGACGCCGCGACCCTAAAACGCCTGGCGTGAGATAGAATTTCGAGATGCCGATCTTCATTTACGACGATAGCGCCGGCTCCGGTATCCCCCGCGTGGCCGAAACGAGGGCCTCGCGGCGCGTAGCCACCACCGCGTCTACGGCGGCGCGGATATCGGGCGCGCGTTCGAGGAGCATCAGGAAATCGGCCTGAGTCAGACTGTAGAGTTCCGAGGGCATAATGGTTCTCACCGTCGCCGCCCGGGGCTTTTCCTCCAACAAGGCCATCTCGCCAAAGTACTCGCCCTCGGTCAGCGTGTTGATACGCCGTTCGCCGCCGCCGTCCTTCACCACTACCTCCACGGCGCCCCGCCCTATGATGAACAGCTTGTCGCCCGGCTCGTTCTGGCGCACCACCACTTCGCCGGCTGCATACCGTTCGGGCATCAGTTGATCCGCCACGGCAGCCAGCGTCTCCCCGCTGAGCCTGGAGAGGAGAGGGATGGCGCGCAGCCGTCCGGCGTCGATCCCGCCCCGCAGTCGGACTTCCGTCGTGACATGGCCGGTCTGCTCCTCGTAGAGTTGCTGGTAGAGGCCGCCCGCCCGCGCCAACTCGGCATGGGTTCCGCGCTCCACTACTTGCCCGCGCTCGAGCACTACCACCTGATCGGCCAGGGCAGCCAGGGAGAGACGGTGGGTGATGCTGATCGTGGTTCGCCCGCGCGCCAGCACGGCCAGCGTTTGCAGGATCTCCCGTTCGGTCGTCGCATCAAGAGCGCTGGTAGCCTCATCCAGGATCAAAATACGCGGATCACGGAGCAGGGCGCGAGCAATAGCCAGGCGTTGACGCTGGCCGCCGCTCATCAGCACGCCGCGTTCACCCAGCACGGTATCGTAGCCGCTCGGTAAGGTCTCCACGTAGCTTTCAAGTTGCGCCGCCTTTACGGCGGCCACAATCTCGGCATCACTGGCCGAGGGCCTGCCAATGGCGATATTCTCCCGTAGCGTGGTGTCGAAGACAAAGGTGTCCTGAAATACGGTGCCGATCTGACCGCGCAGCGAGTCGATTTTCACCTCGCGTAGGTCATGGCCATCGTAGAGCACGCTCCCCTGTTCCGGATCCCAGAAGCGCAGGAGAAGATTGACGATGGTGCTCTTGCCCGAGCCGGAGGGGCCAACGATCGCCACGTGCGTGCCCGCCGCGATATCGAGGCTAAGGTCACGAATCACGGCGCGCTCCCCACCGTAACTGAAAGTGACATGATCCAGGCGGATCTCTCGACTGAGATTAGGCAGGACGATCGCCTCCGCCTTATCGGCCACGGCAATCGGTTGCTCGAGCAACTCCGTGATCCGCTCGACCGATCCGGCGGCGGACTGCACTGTTTCCAGCACCTGGAGTAGCGCCGACACCGGCGTGAAAAGCGAGGGGAGCAGGCCGATGGACGCGAGCAGCGTTCCTACCGTCATATTTCCCTGGATCACCAGGTAGCCGCCCACGCCCAGTACGACGATCTGGCCCAGGGTCACGGCCAGGGCCGTGCTGATCTCGAAGAGTGAGCCGAAAATGACCAGGCGCAGCGTCTGATGGAGCAGCAGCATCAAGCGCGTATGGTAGGATGCCTTGCTGCGCTGTTCCAGGCCGAACGCTTTAACCACGGCATGGGCGGAGAGGTGCTCTTCCGTGGCCGCCGCAACCTCGCCGGTCAGTTTCTGCCGCTCGCGGCTGGTGCTGCTGAGCCGTTTGGCCAGAAGGAGGTAGCTCAAGAGGAAAAGAGGGAGCACGAGGAGAATGAGCAGGCCAAGCACCGGATTCAGAATGATGATCGTCGTGGCGGCGGCGATAGCTACCAGCGCTTGATAAATTCCTACCCCGGCCACCTGCCCCATCGCCTGCTGAATGATCTGCAGGTCACCGGACATACGGGTGATGATGTCACCCACTTTTGCCGTGCCGTAGAAGTTGTGCGAGAGCCGCAACAAATGACCGAACATGCGCTCTTGCAGTTCAACCAGCACGCGCTGGTTGATCCAGTTGTTTACATAGGCACGGCGCACCCCAACGAAGGTGTTGAACGCATAAATGGCGAGCAGCACGAGAATGAAGCGCACCAGATTGCCGACATCGCGGCTGGGGATCACGGTGTCTACCAGATACTTGCCGGACAGCGGTATGGTCAGACTGTAGGTGATGCCGAGCAGCATGAGCACCAGTACTTCAATTTCCCGCTTCCAGTAGGGCTTGAGCAGGGGCTTGAGATAGCCGAACAGGGTGCCCAGGGCGCCGCTCTGCCCCCGGCGCCGCGCCACGGCGCCGCGCCAGGCTTCCTCCAGGGCGCCCAGCGGCCGTTGATAGGCGGCAACCGCCGCCTGATCGCGCCGCTCGGCATCGTAGGAAGCGAGGAACTTTCGCAAGGCAGGAGGGCCGAACGCCTCGATCAGATAGGCCACGAATGCGGTGGCCGTACTTTCCCACGTCGCGCGATCCACCTCCGGCGTGGTAAGCGGGTTCGTGAAAATCGAGACGGGCCGGTCCGCTTCAATTTCGGCCTGCACATTGTCGAATGCCTCATTGAGGGTCGGACCGCTGCCGGTGCGGGCGGCGATTACCCCGCCGATGCCGTCCAGGAACAGCGGGGCCGCGCTGATGGCCGCGCCAAACCAGCGCGGAATGAGCAGATGGGTCAGGGACCAGGCGATGCGGGCATCGGGCGCCTCCGGTCGGATCACGCGCACGATCGCCGACGAGCCGCGATCTTCCGGCAGCAAGGCAGCGGAAGCAGCCGACTCCACCGCGTGATCGGCGCCGGCCGGCAACTCCGCCACGGGATCTACCAGATAAATCTCTATAGGCGGCTCCGTGGGCGGATGTTGCGGTTCCAGCAGCTTTTCAAGCAGTTCGACGGCGTTTTCGGCTTCACGCACCGCCGCCTGCGCGTGACGCGCCGCGTACGATCCCTCCAGGACGCGGACTATCACGTGCTTCCCGGTGTACTCTTTCCACGTTATGCGCTCGGCTCCCGGCCGCGGGGCTTCGCTCGTCTGCACCGTCATCTATTACCTACCATCCGTTGCTGCCGTGTTCGCACCTGCTCGCCCTGCCGCCTTTCGGCGGAGCGGTCCCACATGGCCGCTCCGCCGAAAGGTGGTTCCCTCGGGAGGATAGAGCATAGTGATCACCTACGACCACCAACATACACCATCCCAAAGGGACAAGTAGGGTCATGCCGCGGTCAGAATGAGGTGATGCAGCAGGCCGTACAGGGGCAACTCAACCAGCACTCGGACCTCATGTACCCGGCAACCTCACCTTCCATACCTTCGTCGCGCATGACATCCACGATCGCCGGGTCGGGCAGACCCGCCGCACGCAGCGTGCCTACCGGGTCGTTCTTGAACTGCGACATATACGCTCCATCGGATCGAGCGCGCTGGGCCACGGCGTCGATCTTGGTCCGAATCTGCTCGGCTTCCTGCTTACTAATAGCAGCCACGGGTCTCCCTTTCGCATTATTCTATCGACCACGATCAAGCGGTCGGTTCCCACTACCTTTGATTGGCGGTCGGCAACAATCAATTCTTGGTTAGCACCTCCCTCCGGCTTCAGCCATGCCGCGAAGAGTTCCCATCGCAATGATTCGGCATGCTCACCGATGATCGCCGCACGCCCTGTGCCGATCTCTTCTTCCAGTTCCCGCAGCACAGCCGCGCGCGGGTCCTCGTTGGGATCGATCCCGCCTTGCGGCAATTGCCAGCCGCCTGGCCCCCCCTCCGC
>JAICHN010000423.1 GCA_025924845.1 Chloroflexota bacterium
GAAGCTCGGGGCGCGCGGCCCGCCACATTCGAGGCGCTGTTACGGCAGGCGGATATCATTTCGCTGCATGTGCCGCTGACGGCGGCAACTCGACATCTGATCGACGAGGCGGCGTTGGCGTTGATGAAGCCGACGGCCCTGCTGATCAATGCCGCCCGCGGCGCGGTGGTCGACGAGGCCGCGCTAATTCGCGCCCTCGATACGGATCGCCTGGCCGGCGTGGCGCTCGACGTACTGGAGCAGGAGCCGCCCGCGCCCGACCACCCACTGCTGGGCATGGACCCGCGCCGGGTGATCTTGACGCCGCACTTCGCCGCCTGGTCCGAGGACGCGTTCTCGTATCTCCACCAGGAAGTAGCCGCTGCCGTGGAGGCGATATTGGACGATCGCCGGCCGGCGGGAACGGTCAACCCCGAGGTGGTGCCGAAGCACGACCTGAAAACAGTCATGTAGTGCTGCTTGCCTCTTCGCCCTACGGGTGCTTTACCAGTAATCCGGGCTGTCTGGTCAAGCGGCGGGGAAGCGCTGCCGCGACGCGCTGCAGTAGCTGTGGCTGGTCGCGATCTAC
Source organism: Chloroflexota bacterium (assembly GCA_025924845.1). The sequence continues at coordinate 569 of JAICHN010000423.1, forward strand.
TGCATCAACGCTTATCGCTAGGTTACTTTCATCACCCCGCCCCGGCACATCCCATAGCTCTACGATAACGCGTCCCACATAAGACTCCCCTGGTACGGCATCGCTGACAATGGGCTTTCCGTGATATCCATGAAGTGGGTCGATTGCCGGTCCTGGCGACTCCGCTCTCGGTGTGGAGTTACTCATGATCTTCGGCTCCATTTCAATCTCCATCGGGTGAGGAATAACACTGCCATCGCCATGATGCCCTGCTTGCCGCGTAAGTACAATTAGGGGCGTGACATTCGTTGCCCCGCACTTTGCTATGCCGTTGGAGCGGCAGGCTTGACGCCAAGCGTGGTGGGGCCAGGATCTTCCTAAAGGATAGCGCTTGACCCTCTGCCATTGTCGACCAATACGGTTTGGGGTGTGAGTCAGGCCACCGGTGGATTGGCGATTAGGCGGCGCAGCGCGGCGGACGGCTCGGTGCCCAACTCTTCGCGGGTGAGCGCCTGATAATCCTTATACTCCCGTATAGCGGCCGCCGGCCGGCTCTCCCGGGCCAGCAGCCGAATCAGGTGGAAGCGCGGCGTTTCGTCTAACGGTTCGAAGGCAATCGCCCGTCTATAGCTTGCCTCGGCATCGTCGCTCCGCCCCAGTTCCTCGTAGATCTGGGCCAGGGCCAGGGCCGTACCGATCGCCTGGCGTTGCACGCGCACGCGTTCACCCTCCGCCCAGAGGCTCTCGCACCATTCCAGGTATCCGGCGCCGCCGACCAGGGCAATGGCGCGCTCGCCGGCGGACAGCCTCTCCATGGTCGGACCCCTTCCACACGCCGTCTCGGCGGCGACGGAAAAGAGCTTCCCTTCGTCAACCACGGGTAGGGTAAGCCGGTAGGCGCCGCCGTGTACCGTCCAGCTCTGCGCGCCCAGCACGCGACGGAGATGGCGCGTGGCGTCCCATAATTCGCGCGGGCCATTGGGTGCATCCTCCCACAGTGCCTCCAGTAAGCGCGCTCGCGCTACCGTGCCCTGGCCGGCCCCCGCATAGAACAATAACTCACGCGCTTTGGGGGGCAGCGCCGAGTTGGCGATAGACTGATCGCCGAGCATGATGCGGCCCTGGCCGAAAGGGGAGAGATTCAGGGCAGGCGGTTGCTCTTCCTCACCGGCGGGAACAACGAGGGCGAGCGCCGGCACCGCGGACGCCACGCGATCCAGCAACTGCCGCGTGTCGGTGCGAATGCGCCGTAAGAGGCGCCGCTCGCTCAGTACCTGCCGGGTCATGCGCGCGGCGGGCCAGAGAAACGCCTCGCAGCCCAGGGGAAGGATAAGGGCGGCTGCTCGATTGAGCGCCGTCTCGGCCTTGTTGACGGCGCCGACGGCGAGCAGGGCCTCGGCGCGCAAGAGGCAGGCTCGGGCGGCATAATGGTTACGATTCACCGCTTCCAGGCGCTCCTGGGCCCGCTCGAGCAGCACAACGGCCCGGCCGTTGGCGCGGGAGCGCAGCGCGGCCGTACCGTCGAGCAGATCGAGCAGCGCCTGATCGACCGGCGTGGCGGCCAGGGGGCGCGTCTCCTCGATCAATCGGCGTGCGCCGGCGCGGTCGCGGCGCGCGAGCGCGGCGGTAATGCGAGTCCGCATCGCCGCGTTCAGCATCCCTTCGAGGCCCAGACGCTGGGCCATTTCCGTGGCGGCGGCGGCAAGTTGATCCGCCTCGACGGCCTGGCCACCGCTCGCTACGGCCTCGGTGAGGGTGATCATCGCCGCGCATTCCGAGAGCGGATCACCGCAGTCGCGGGCCAGCGTAACCGCCTGCTCGGCCTGTTTCCGTGCCTCATCCATATCGCCGGTCAGGATGTGGAGGAGGGCGCGACTGGTATAGAGGTGAGCCAGCATGGGGCGGCTATCCTCTTGCCGCCAGAGATGACCGGCCTGGGCGAGATAGGTTTCCGCGTCACGGCGATGACCGATTTCCAACAGCAGGGTAGCCTGAATGAACAGGTTGCGTCCCTCTCCCACCGTATCGCCGCGCTCTCGATGCCCAGCCAGGGCGGCGAGCAAATCGTTCCGGCCGGACGTCAAATCGCCCAGGCTGAGACGGGCGGCGCCGCGGGCTTCGAGCAGCCGGCCAATGACCGCCTGGTGCCCCACCCGTTCGGCCACGGCGAGCGAGGCCGTGGCGCCCGCCACGCACTCTCCGTATCGTCCCGCTTGCATGAGCGTTTCGACATGCAGGAGCGCGGGACTGAGCCACTCCTCGTCGCTGACGGCGGCTCCCTTCCCTCCGTCGGCGAAGGCAAGCGCTTCCTGGTATTCGCCGCGCTCGGCCCGGGCATTGCCGCAGAGGGCGAGCAGGCGGGCCGTGCGGTAGGCGGGCGGCAGGCGGTCGACGGCGGTAAGAATAGTGCCCCAGAGCCGTTGCTCCCAGAGGGCGCGTCGGTGCTCTTCAAGGGTAGCGGCCAGCAGCGGCCAATCCTCGGTGCCGGCGAGGAGGGCAAAGGCCCTGGATAGGTCACGTCGCTCCAACCACCAACGAGCCGCCGCGAGGCGAATGGCCGACAGGCGCTCCGGATCTTCCTTTCCCAGCAAGCCACGGAAATAGTCGGCGAATAGGTCGTGATAGTGATAGGTCGTGCCGGTTCGTACCAAGAAAAGGTCGCGGGCCAGCACATCAGCGAACAGCGAAGCGCTCCCGGATCGCCCCAAAATGGCGTCCGCCTCACTCGCGCTCACCGGGCCGAGCGCCGCCGTCTCCAGGATGAAGCGGCGCAGATCGGCAGGGAGCGAGGCCAGCACCTGGTGGCCTAATTGCTCCAGCAGCAGATCGGCCCGGTTGTGGAGGAAGCGCATGCCCCCTGGGGCGGCGCGCGCGAAGAGCAATACGCCCATGGCCCAGCCGTCGCTCTGTGCGGCATAGCGCTCGGCATCCTCGTTGTCCAGCCCGTGGACGGCGAGCAGCTCCGCCGCCTCCTTCCCATCAAAGCCGAGGTCGGTTCGGCCTAGACCGAGCAGGGCGCCGGTAGCGGCCAACATGGCAAAGCTCAGGATGGGCACGGTTCGCGAGAGAATGACCAGGCAGAGGGCGGGCGGGCGGAAACGCAGTAAGTGCTCCCAGAGGGCGGTTGCCTCAGGGAGGTCGTCAAGGGCATGGAAATCATCCAGGACGAGGATGAGCGGCGTACGTTCCAGGGCCCCCAGTAATAGGCCCAGCCCCGCCGTTTCGGGGGCGCCGGCGGCAAGGGCGCGATACGCTTCCTCTACCTTTCCGGGTAAGGCCCGATCGACGGCGGCGACGATCCCTTGCAGCATTCGGCCCGTATCACGATCGCTTGGGTCCAGGTGATACCAGGCCACCGGCAGCGTGACCCGGGACACCCAATCCGCCACCAGCGTCGTCTTGCCGGAGCCGCCGGGGGCGACAAGGAGAATGACCTGACCTTCACGGGCAGCGTCATGGAGGGGGACAAGCAACCGTTCGCGCGAGGCCAGCCGTACCGGGCGGGGCGGCGTGACTTTCGCGGCGGGCCATTGCTCGGAAAGACTCGAGTCCCCCCTTATTTCGGCCACCCCCCTCTTGAAACCAACACAGGATCAACCCAGGATCGCTTTGCTATGCTAGGCGGGCCTTACTCGTACCGGCTGAAGGGAGGAGACGGACAAGCGGGTCGGAAGTCGCGTTCAGCTGAAGTTGCGACCTGCCTGGACGGCTGTTCCAGTCCGTGCCGTATCCACCGTTCGCGCCTCGCTTGGATTTTCCTTGGAGAATCCGCGTTCGGCGTCGCAATCCCCCTATATGCCGTTGCCTAACCCGTAGCGGCGATCGTCTCTACATTCCGATGTGCGAAAAACCACAAAGTACCATGGAGTAAAAAAGTGAACAAGAAGATTCGTAATTTGGTTGCCGTTGCGTTGCTGAGCGTTGGCGTGGGAAGCGTTCTACCAGCCTCCGCCGGCGTTCATGCCGGCCCCACCTCCCCGCACGGCGTAGCTATCGCGTTCCCCGGCAGCGGCCCGACGGTGGCCATCGCGTTCCCCGGCAGCGGTCCCGTTCCC
>JAICHN010000424.1 GCA_025924845.1 Chloroflexota bacterium
TAGCGGAACTCGCTCGCCGTCCGGGCGCGAGCTATACGTCCGTGTTCACGGTCCGCGGCGCGCCGCAACCCGCCCCGCTGTCGGGCTGCCGATCTTCATCAGAGCGCCCACCCCTTCCGCCCTACCTGCCTCCCTGGAACTGGCGTCTGCCCAGATACCGTCTAACCGAATGCCAGGGGTCGGCCGCGCAGGCATGGGGCATGAGCCGTGCCATCGCCTACCCGTTGCTCGCTTGGAGGTCACCATGATACCGGCGCGCTCATTACGTTTGTTGTGTGCCGCGTGTGTACTGGCCGCGTCCGTGTCGAGCGCGGCCAGCCCATCGCCCACCGACGGCTGGCCGAAGAAGGTCGCCGCCTTCATCCAGGAGGCGCGGGCGCTTACCCTCAAGGGCGACCTCACCGGCGCGCGCAACGCCGTGCTGCGCGCATGGCTGCTCTACGCCTCCGCCCATTACACGCGCATCCACGCGGGCGGTGAGCCGCCGTTCTACACATGGCTGTTCCCACGCGGCGAAGCCCTGCGCCTGTTCGACTGGAACCGGCAGACCAGGCTCGTCTACGCCGAAGTGCGGGGGAACACGTTCGTTGTGCCCTGGCAAGCGCGGCTCGAAATGGTCGGCTCCAAGTCTCAGGGACAGAACGCAAAGAAAGAGGCCGCACAGTTGCCGTTCGTCCGTGCCGACACCCAACATCGGATTGTGCGGGAATGGGGCCACCGCCCGAACGGCGACATCGCCCTGGTCTTTTACCAGTTCCATCCGACCGTGGCCATGCTCATGTATGGCCGCATTGACCGATCCGGCGCCTACTCAGACGTAAACTCGGTGGGCTTGGACCGGCAGAAATCGTGGCAGACGACTCTTCTGCCGTACCGGCAGCTAACAAAGCGCGAATACGCCGCCGAGGAGAAGGCGCATCCCCAACCAAAGGGAATCGAGCCGATATATCTACTCGGCGCGCGCCGGTTCGTGCCCACCCACCCCGGATCGGAGCGCGGCCATCTCGTATGGGAGATACCGAAGCTGCCCGACATACCCGGCGAGGCCGAAGGACCTCCGAGCCGTGGCGGTCACCGCACCCCCGCCTCTCCCGCGCACAGCCCGCCTGTCCCTGGTACCTGCTTCGTGTCGGGCGGCCACCAGGCGGCGTGGTGGGACAGCCTTGCGGGCGCGCTGATTCCGCCGCCCCCAGACGCATATTGGGCCGACCGCCCCTCACTTCGGCGAGCGCTCGAAACTGCACATTTATGTTAAAATGCACCCATGAGGACCACCATAGACCTGCCGGACGAACTCTTCCGCGACCTCAAGGTCCGGGCCGCGCGCGACGGCCTCAAGCTCAAGGACCTTGTCGCCCGCTTTGTCGAAGCCGGGCTGCGCGACTACGCCCCCGCCAACGGCTCCGCCCCGCGCCGTCGGAGCGAGTTCCCAATCATTCGTATGGCCTCGGGCCAGCCGCTCCCGGCGCTCACGAATGCGGACATAGAGGACATTCTTCTCGCAGAGGACATCGAGCGCCTGAAGGCAGCCCGTGACTGACCTGCCCGACATCAATGTCTGGTTCGCGCAAGGCATGGCGGACCACCCCCACCATGGGCGTGCCACACGCTACTGGAACGACGAAGCCGCGGAACGGATCGCCTTCTGCCGCATCACCGCCCTCGGATTGGTCCGGCTCTCCATTAACTCTGGACCGATGGGCGGCAAGCCGCTAACGGTCCCGGACGCGTGGAGCGCCTACCAACGCATCCGCGGTCTGCCCGAGGTCTTCCTTGCCCCGGAACCCGCCCCCTGCGAGGCCGCCTTGCACGACTGGATCCAGCAGGGGCTCGTCACTCACCGCCTCTGGACCGACGCCTACCTCGCCGCCTTCGCCGTCTCCGCAGGGATGCGCCTCGTCTCCTTCGACCGCGACTTCGCCCGCTTCCCCGGCCTCGACATGCTCCACCTCGAGCTGTGCGCACGCACTGGCCGGGTGATCGTATCTGCCTGCGCGAGCCGCATATTGACAGCCTGCCGCGCCGCGTGTTATGCTTTGGTTGCAGTTTAGCCGCAACGCCTCATCGTCTGTCCGAATCCTCAGTCCCAGACGCACATCGAAGTGAAGGAGGACCCCATGCGCGCGCGACTTCCTCTGGCCGCTCTCATCTGCACTCTACTCGGTGCCTTCTCTCTGCCCGGCTGCGGCGGAAGCGGGGGGGGGACAGCAGTCTACTACTGCGCAGCCGACCGTAACGATTAACTGGTCCGCTCGCACCCGCGACGTCACCGCCCCCTCCTCCGCGCTCTCCGCGGTCATCACCATCACCGCCGCCAACCCCTCCGGCGGCGACGTGAAGTGGACCATAAACCGCGACCCAGCCCCCGCCGCCTACGGCAGGACCTACACCGCTCCCGCGCCCGTCAAGACCGGCAACTTCCTCGTCACCATCAAGTTCTACGCCCAACCGGACGGTGCGGGCGGTGTCGTGGCTAAGGGTGCTCAGCCAGTGGTCATTGCCCCCAATCACTCGCTCGGCGCCATCCTGACTGGCGGCACGGTCGCCTCCGTCGCGGTCACGCCGGGCCAGATCATCAAGGTTGGATCATCCACCGACCTGACATTCACCGCGATGGACTCATCCGGCGATCTCATCGCTCTGACACCCGGCTCTGCCGTCTTCTCGCAGTCCGGCGGCACTGACAAGGTGACGGTAAGCAGCGCCGGCCACGCTTCCGCCGTGGCGTTCGGCTCGACGACCGTTACGGCGACGGTAGACGGCATCGCGAGTCCGCCTGTGGCAGTTCTCGGTGCGACTCCGTACGCTGTTACCGACCTCGGCACGCTGCCGGGACTCCCCCAGAGTCGGGCGAATAAGATCAACAACAAGGGCCAGATCGTCGGTGGTTGCGCGGACGTCAATAGCCTCCAATCGGGCACGGCTCACCCCGCACTCTGGCAGGCCGGTACACTCACCGATCTTAGCCCGTCTGTATTCAATACCGGTTACGGAACGGCTTGGGACATAAACGACACCGGAACGATCGTTGGCTTCGCCGACAACGCGCAAACTCAGTCACGCGACGGGTTCGTACTAACCAATGGTGCTGTCTTGGACACGGGCCCGGGTGGCGCAAGCGCAGTCAACAACGGCGGACAAGTCGTGATAGGGAGCAAGGTCTGGCAGAACGGAGCTTCTAGCGACCTCCCGCGCCCTGCGGGAATCACTGACCTGACCGGCGTGGGAATCAACGACGCCGGTGACATCGTCGCGGTAGGATATACGCCAACGGACCAAACAGGCGCGTTCGAGAGACATACGGTGTTGATCCACGGCGCGCAATCAACCGACCTTGGTACTTTCGGTGGCACATCCAGCGATCCCAGCTCGATCGGCCAAAACGGCGAGGTATTGGGTTCTGTTGAGCACAGCGCTCTGGGTACATCCACAGCGTTCGTGTGGGTCGCAGGCAAGTTCACGGACCTAGGCGTCCTGCCGGGGGAGACGTTCGGCGGAGCAGCCTGCATCAACGCAGGCGGTACAGTCGTCGGCGGATCCGGCCATGGCACGTACGACAACCTCGTCGAGAGGGCCTGGATATGGCGGTCTGGCGCCATGCTGGACCTCAACCAGCTCATTCCAGCCAACTCTGGCTGGGTGTTGCAGGCCGCAAATGGCATCAACGACAGCGGCCAGATCGTCGGCTACGGCACTATCAACGGCCAGACCCACGCCTTCCTGCTCACGCCCCAATAGCCAACCCGCCAAGCTGCGCGCGGGCGCGACCCGAAGGCCGCGCCCGCGTTCGCTCCTCTGCACCGTGCCCGCGCAGGCGGCCGCCCGGCGGCGCAGCCGCCCCTCAGCGAGGGCCCAGAGCCCCTCGCCGTTCCGTTGCGCGACTCCGCCAGCCAGGCCGTGGTACAATCCAACCAGTGACCCACGCCACGGAGCAAGACAATGACCATCGTCCTAGACCCTGACACCGAAGCCCTCGTCCGCGAGGAAGCGGCCCGACAGGGCCGCGAGATTAACGCGGTTGTCGAGGCCCTCATTAAGGACGCGCTCGCACGCTCGACACAAGAGTTCGAGGAGACGGTCGCGGGAATCGAGCGAGGCTGGAGCGCAGCCGAGGAGGGCCGCGAGCGCCCGCTGCGTGAGTATGCCGCCGACGTTCGCCCGCGCAGTTCGCCCCGAGAGGGTGGCAACGGTGCCGGAGAACGGTAATGACGGCCCGCGCGTATATGAGGTGCGGCTTGCGGAGCCGGCGGAAGCCGAGATCGACGACATCTACCTCCGGCTACTCTCCCGTGTGTCCCTCGCGTTCGCAGACCGCTGGCGCGACGGACTTCTCCAGGCACTCGACAGCCTTTCGGTTTTCCCCACCTCACATCCCGTAACAGAAGCCGAATCGCGCCGGGTTGGACGTGAGATTCGCCGCTTGCTCTACCGCCAGGGGCGGACGGTCCACAAAGTGCTGTTCACGCTGATGGACGCCGACGATGATGGCGAGACCGATACCGTGCGCGTCTTGCATATTCGCCACGCATCCCAGGCGGACCCCGATCACGGCACGCCCTGATGCCCGCGGTGTCTGCCCGCCCTCATCCCTCATCCCTCA
>JAICHN010000425.1 GCA_025924845.1 Chloroflexota bacterium
AGGATAATCTGAGCGCGCTGCGCGACCTGGCGTTGCGCGCCACGGCTAGAGGAGTCGAGGAAAAACTGAGCAGGTCCATGCGCGGCATGGACAACCAGCCCGTTCCGGTGACCGTATCCGATTGTATTATGGTGGCGGTTGACCATCGGCCGATAGGCAAAACGCTGATTCGCCGAGGCTGGCGCCTTGCCTCGGCCCTGAAGGCTGATCTGCTGGTGGTCTACGTGGAGCCGGTGCGAGGGGTGCGCGCCGTGCGGAGCATGGAGGATGAGCGGCAATTGCGGGCCAACCTGCGGCTTGCCGATGAACTGGGTGCGCGTGTAGTGCGACTCCGGGGCAAGCCCCCCAATGAATTGGTAGCCTACGCTCGCGCCCATCACGTCACCCACCTGATGATCGGCCAATCGACACGCGGTCGCCTGGACGAGTTCCTCCACGGCTCGGTGACACATGCTATTCTGCGGCAGGCGCAGGGCATTGACGTGTCAATCATCGCGGAGCCGCGCCACGGCGCCAGGAAGAAGGAGGAGCGCCCGATTAGTTCGGCACCGCCGGCAAACTGAGCGAAAAGACGGTCCCCACTCCTACATGGCTTTGCACCGAGAGCTTACCGTGATGAGCGCGGACGATCCAAGCGGCTAGGGCCAGACCGAGGCCGGTATGCGCCGAATCCCCGCTCCGCGCCGTGTCCACCCGATAGAACGGCTCGAAGAGGCGCGGCACATGCTCCGCCGCGATGCCGGGTCCGCTATCGCCAACCTCCATCACCACGTGCCGACGCTCATGCCGACCGGTGATCCAGACCTTCCCCCCCGCCGGCGTGTAGGCTACGGCATTATCGATTAGATTACTCAGGGCTTGACGCAGCTTGAGCGGATCGCCCTGGACGAGCAACGATCGCTCCAATCGCACCTCCAGGGTCTGCTTTTTGCCTTCAGCGAGCGGGCGGATTCCTGCCACTGCTTCGCGCGCCACGGATCCCAGATCGAGCAACTCCAGGGTGAGTGCCTCGGCATCGTGCTGGGCGCGCGCCCATGCCAGCAGATCCGCCACCAGTACTCCCATACGCGTCGCCTCGTCCGCCGCCCCACGGAGAATCTCCTCGTATTCCTCAGGGGTGCGCCGGTTCAGCAGCGCCACCTCCATATTGCCTCGCAGCACGGTGAGCGGGGTACGGAGTTCGTGTGATGCGGCGGAGGCGAAGCGCTGTTGGCGGTCCATAGCCTGCTCGATTGGTTCGAGGGTGCGCCCCGCCAGCACATAGGCACCCAGGGCAGCCAGAATCAGTACCCCGGCGTCGAGGGCGAGAAGCTGTATGGCAAGGAGTCGCTCGTCGCGGGCGAACAAGGCGGCGACACCGGTGCGCTGCGCGGCACCGATGGCGTGCAATTCGCTTTCCTGGAGACTGCGCAGGACGCGGTAAATAACCAGGCTGAGCAGGCCGACGATGGCGGCGAGGATGGCCAGGTACCAGAGGGTGAGGCGGAAACGAGCGACGCTGAACACGGACGATTCAGGGCGCGCGCATGGTGTAGCCGACCCCGCGCACCGTGTGAATGAGCGGGGTCGAGAACGGCGCGTCTACTTTGTTACGCAGGTAACGCACGTAGACATCGATCACGTTGCTTTCCACCTCGGCGTCGGTCCACACGTGCTCGGCCAGCAGATCGCGGGTCACCACCTGGCCGGCATGATGAACCAGGTATTCCAGCAAGGCGTATTCACGCGCGGAGAGAGTGATTTCCTTGCCTGCCCGGCGCGCGCGCCGGGCTACAGTGTCCAATTCCAGATCGCCCACCTGCATCACACCGGAGCGGGTCATGGTCTCGCGGCGGAGCAGGGCGCGCACGCGCGCCAGAAACTCACCGAACGAGAAAGGCTTGGTCAGGTAGTCGTCGGCCCCCGTATTCAGGCCGAGAATCTTGTCCTGCTCACTATCGCGCGCCGTCAACATCAAGATTGGCGTCGTCTTGCGCGCCGCGCGCAGTTTGCGCGCCGCCGTGATGCCGTCCATGCTCGGCAGCATCAGATCCAGGACGAGTAGGTCATAGTTGTTGAGCAGAGCATCGAGATAGCCGTCTTCCCCGTCATGGACCACGGTGACCGCATAGCCTGATTCACGGAGGCCGCGAGCCACGAAGTCCGCTATGCGCTGATCGTCCTCTACCAGCAGGATATGCATCGTCTCCCCTCCTGCCTCATGCACGGCGCCTATTAGGCATGGTACCGCCCAGCGCCGTACCGTCGTAATACGTAGGCGAGCGATACGGCGCATACAATCGCCGCGCACACGGCGCCCAGGAAAGCGACCGCGCTCATCCCGGAGAGGCCACCGACCGTGATACCGCCGGCGACCGCTCCGGCGATCCCGGCCAGGACCACCGCCGAACGGGCGCCCCGCGCCCTGCCCTGCGTAATCGCATCGATCAGGCCGCCGGCGATCAATCCAACTGCTATCCAGGACAGCACATCAAGGGTGCTCATGGCTAACTCCTTTCTCGTGTAATGACGCTAATTTCGCCCCTTGATGGTCGCTCTCCCACCGGTCCTTGCCGGGTTGCCTCCGGCGTGCTTCGGCGACCCGGCAAGGATCGGTAACGACTTTAAGCTAGCCCACCGGCAGTTCGCCAAGGGTCACGCTGACCGTACGCTCACCGCTCGGTCCCACGACGGTCAACTCTACCCGCCGGCCAGGCTCAATCCGGGCCAGGGCCTCGCCCAGGTCAGTCGTGCCGCCGATCGTTTGCCCATTCAGGCGCACAATCACCTCACCGGTGCGGACTCCTGCCTTTTGCAATGGGCCGGCCGCGACCAAACCGGTGATGATCACTCCATGATCGGTGGGCAACCCATAGCGTCCGGCATTGGCGGGCGTGATCTCAGCCATACCGGAAAGACCGAGGTAGGGGCGATCGCTGTGAACCACTTTGCCGGAGTCCATGATCTGTTGGGCTATAAACGAAACGCGATTGCTGGGAATGGCGAAGCCAATACCCTGAGCAGGCGTGCCCAATCGCGGATCGGCGGCGGCCAGGGTGGGAATACCGACCAAGCGCCCGTTCAAATCCACCAGCGCGCCACCCGAATTACCCGGATTGATCGGCGCGGATGTTTGGATCATGTCGGGAATAAAGGCAGCCGGCCCGTTCTCGACCACGGTGCGCTTGGGTGTGCTCACGATACCCATGGTCACGCTTTGGGCATAACCCAACGGATTACCCATGGCCAGCACCACTTCACCCGCCTGCAGCCCCTTCACATCCGCGAAGGGCAGCGCTTTCAGGTTCGGGGCCGAAATCTTCAGTACAGCCAGATCATCCGGTGCGTCCGTACCGGCGATCCATGCCTGGTAGGTATGGCCATTGGCCAGGGTGACCGTATAGGCTGGGCTGGGCTCCTGAACGGCGTCACCGCTGAAGACCACATGGTAGTTGGTCACGATATAGCCGCGCGCGTCAATGATTACGCCCGAACCCAGGCCATGCGAGCTTTCCACCTTGACGACCGACGGACCGGCGGCGGCGGCCGCCCCCTTGATCGCCGTGTTAAGTGCAGTACCGGCGGACGGGCTGCCGGACGCGGGCGATACATCGGCGACGGGCGGCGACTCGTGATAGAAAATAGCCGCCCCACTCAAGATCAACGTGAACACCAATAATCCCGCCAGGACCAAGCTCGCGAACCGCTTCATTGCTTTCTCCTTCTTCAAGCCCACGTCCGACGCCCCAACGCGGGAAGCCGAACTGGGCCGGATATCATCGAGATCAGCATGCCCGTCCTCGATGAGACGACAATGAGAGCGAAACGGCAGAGGACGATGCCGGAGCAGGGCACACGAGCGGCGAGTCGGGCATGGGCGCTCTCATTCTCCTCTCATCCGGACCTGCCACCGTGGAGGCAGCAGGGAAACCGGGCCGCGATATCTCAGCTGGGACGCTGGTCTACGCTCGACATCGAGTCCCGGTTTTATGCTCAACTGTCGCCGGGAGCGACGGGTGAACAGAGTTCTGGAAGGAGAGATGGAGATGTCAACCGCGGCGAGATACCTCAACGCCTTAAAGGAGTCACCCATTAGCGCCGCGGCCGGAACCGGCACATCGTGCTGGGTCGGCGGCGAGTTGGTCACCATCAAGGCGTCCGGGACCGAGACGAACGGCGCGTATGCCTTGATGGAGCACAGGACTGCTTCCCGTCAGGGCCCGCCGCTGCACGTACACAGCCGGGAGGATGAAGCCTTCTACGTGTTGGAGGGACGGTTCCTGTTCAAGGAGGGCAATCGGGAATTCACGGCCTCGCCGGGCGCCTTTGTTTTCCTACCGAGGGGAACCACGCATACCTACACCAACATAGGTAGTAGATCAGGCAAGTTACTTGTGTTGGCGACCCCGGCCGGGATCGAGAATTTCTTTACCGAGGTCGGCCAACCGGGCATGGACCTCCATTCGCAGCCGGCGCCGCCGACCGAGGAACAGCTTGCCGGCCTCGCGGAGACGGCGGCGCGCTACGGGATCGAAATCAAGGGACCACCCCTCGGCTGAGTGTAACGAAGAAGGGAGTCCGTCACGCCTCTCGGTGTGACGGACTCCCTTCTTC
>JAICHN010000426.1 GCA_025924845.1 Chloroflexota bacterium
CGATCATTACTGTAAACTGATTCAAGACAATGGGATCAAGATGTATCGGCAGGACTTCAATTTCCCGCCCCTTCCCTACTGGCGGGATAACGATCCCGAGGATCGCCAGGGGATCAACGAGAACCTGCATATACAGGGGTACCTGTGGTTCTGGGATGATCTGCTGGCCCGCAATCCCGGCCTATGGATCGACTCGTGCGCCTCGGGCGGGCGGCGCAACGATCTGGAGACCATGCGCCGGTCGGTCCCCTTGCACTACACGGACTACGGCTATGGCATTCATCCGGTGAAGTTGGCCTTCCAGCACACACTCTATGCCTGGATCCCCTACTTCAAGGAGGTAACCCTCTCCTGGGATCTCAAGGGCCTTGATGAGTCAAAACGATTTCCGCCCCAGCCCGACAGCTTTGCCTTCCACTGCGCGATGGCGCCGATGCTGTCCCTCGCCCTGGATATCCGTCTGGACGACTATGATTTCTCTGTAAGCAGGCAGATGATCGCGATTTGGCGTAGAGCCTCCGATCTGTTGCTGAACGGCGACTATTATGCGCTCACTTCGTTCAGCAAGAGTCCCGAACGCTGGGAGGCTCGCCAATTCGATAGCCCGGAAACAGGGCGAGGGTTGATCCAGGGAATCCGCCTTGCCGCCTGTCCCGATGAGCGTCTTACAATCCATCCCCATGGACTTGATCCGGAGGCAACGTACCTCCTGGAAAACACCGAGAGTGGTGAAACCCTAGAGATTGGCGGATCCGTTCTTGTCCAGGACGGTTTCACCTTTGCCCTCCCGCCGCGAAGCGGCGCCGGCTGGTTCTATAGAAAAAAGCAGTAAGGCCAGGCATTGGTTGTGAGCGAAGAACGCAGAGGACCGGGAACCACCGCGGATGATCTGCGGCAAAGTCGCCGCTGGACGGAACATTTTCTCGCCGCTCCGGAGCATCTCCCCATCTCCTTTGTCTACGACGGAGAGGAGATAAGCGGCATTCCTGCCGACTGGGATCCCGTTACTCGGACGCGCCGGGTTGACGCTTCTATCGTAGAGATCACCTTTGCGGGTACCGATCCGGAGACCGGGCTAAACGTGCGAGTTGAATGCTTGCGCCATGCCGACTATCCGGTCGTGGAATGGACCGCCTGGTTGACCAATACCGGCAGTGAACCCACGCCCATGCTCAGCGAGGTGCGGGCATTGGACGGCACGTTCGAGGGCGCTTCTCCCGTACTCTATCACTGCAACGGCGATTTTTACAGTGAAGCCGGTTATACGCCCCGGCACACGCCGCTCACCGTGGGGGATACGCTGACCTTCGCGCCCAACGGCGGTCGGTCCTGCGACGGTGCCTTCCCCTACTTCCGCCTGATCTTTGCCGAGGGCGGCATGACCATTGCCGTGGGTTGGCCGGGCCAATGGTCGGCGGGCTTCCTGGGCCAGGAAAACGGCGTGACGATCGTGGCCGGCCAGGAGCAGACCCATCTGCGCTTGCAGCCCGGCGAAACCATTCGCACCCCGCGCATCACCATTCTCTCCTGGGCCGGTGACCAGGAACGGGCGATCAACCTGTGGCGCCGCTGGTATCTGGCTCATGTGCTGCCCCGGCCCAATGGGCGGCCCTTAGGGCCGCTGCTCTCGGCCTCCGGGACAGACGACGGCGAGGAATATACGGCGGCCACCGAGGCGAACCAGATCCGCTATATGGATAGGTTCAAGGAGCGCGGCATCGACTTCGACGTGTGGTGGATCGACGCGGGCTGGTATCCCTGCTACAACGAGGACCGCCGGCGCCGCTGGAACCTAACGGGAACCTGGGAGCCCGATCCGGAGCGGTTCCCCCGAGGTTTACGGCCCATTTCCGACCATGCAGCCAAGAACGGCGCGGACCTACTGATTTGGTTCGAGCCGGAACGGGTGACCGAGAATACCTGGATCTCCCTCAATCATCCGGAATGGCTCTGGCCCAGTTCCGGGGTCGGAAAGGGATTTGACCGCTTCTCCTCTCTGCTCAATCTTGGCAATGCGGACTGTCGGCAGTGGCTCACCGATCACGTCTGCACCTTGATTCAGGAGCAGGGTATCAAGATCTACCGGCAGGATTTCAATTTCCCGCCCCTACGCTACTGGCGGGACAATGAAGCGGCGGATCGTCGCGGCATCAACGAGAACCTGCATATCCAGGGGTATCTGCGGTTCTGGGACGATCTGTTGGCCCGCAATCCCGGCCTGTGGATCGACTCATGCGCCTCGGGAGGACGACGCAACGACCTGGAGACGATGCGTCGTTCCGTACCCTTGCACTACACGGACTATGGCTATGGCATCCATCCGGTGAAGTTGGCCTTCCAGCACACACTCTATGCCTGGATCCCCTATTTCCGGGCCAGTGCCTTGTCGTGGGACTTGAATAGTCCCGAGGACACCAAGCGGTTTGATCGGCGGATTGACCCCTTTTCCTTCCAATGTGCCATGGCGCCGATGTTGTCGGCCAAAGTGGATATTCGCCGGGATGACCTCGATTTCGACCTGGCGCGGACCATGGTGAGTATCTGGCGTAGGGCATCCGACCTGCTGGTATCTGGCGACTATTACCCGCTGACCCCATTCAGCCGCGAGCCCAACCGTTGGGTAGTCTTTCAGTTTGACCGGCCGGAAACAGGCGAAGGAATGATCCAGGGCATCCGGCATACCGCATGTGCCGAGGAGCATATCACGATACACCCGCGCGGGCTTGACTCGGAGGCAACCTATACCCTGGAAAATACCGAGACCGGCGAAACACGGGAGATGGGCGGGTCCGCTCTCGTACAGGACGGCTTCACCATTGCCCTTCCCCCGCGTAGCGGCATCATCTGGTTGTACAGGGTACAGAGGTGATAAGGCACGGAGCCTGCTCGGCAGTTATGTTGAACGAAAGCCGCCCACCTCAGAGGGAGTGGACCCAATGCCCGAGAGCATAGTGATCGAAAAGAACGTCATGGTGCCGATGCGGGACGGCACGGCGCTGGCCACGGACATTTATCGCCCGCGCACCGAGTCGGCGCTGCCCGTGCTCCTCCAGCGTACGCCGTACGACAAGGATTCCTCCTTCATCCCGGATCTGGTCCGGATGGCGCGCGCCGGGTATTGCGTGGTGAACCAGGACGTCCGTGGCCGCTTTGCCTCCGCTGGTAGGTTCACCCCTTTCGAACATGAGGCCGAGGACGGGGCCGAGGCTATCGCCTGGGCCGCCGCGCAACCCTGGTCCACGGGCAAGGTCGGCACGATCGGCGCTTCCTATGTCGGCGCAACCCAATGGCTGGCCGCGACGAAGAGTCCGCCCGCGCTGGCCGCCATGGCCCCCTACATCACGGCGTCCGACTACCGCGAAGGGTGGACCTACCAGGGCGGCGCTCTGGAACTCGGCTTCACACTCAGTTGGGCGCTGGGGTTCGCGCTGACCGAGACCCTGCGCCGAATCGGCGCCGGTAAGGCCTCCGTTGACGATCGAGAGCGCATCCTCGATGCGACTGCCGCACTGGATACGCTATACCGGCACCTTCCTCTGACCGACATGCCGATCCTTGAGGCCGTCGCTCCCTATTACAAGGAGTGGCTACTGCATCCCGACGACGATGCCTACTGGCAGCGGATCGCGCCGAATCGGCACTACGAGCGGATTACGGCGCCCGCACTGAACATGGGCGGCTGGTATGATGTTTTTCTGGGCGGCACCCTGGCCAACTATCAGGGTATGAAGGCGCGGGGCGGCTCGGCGGCTGCCCGTACCGGTCAGCGCCTGATCATTGGCCCATGGGGGCATGGGGTCGACAGCGGTCACTTTCCTTCCCGTGATTTCGGGCCCAGATCGGGTACGGGAGCGCTTATGGTTGATCTGCCGGGCGCGCAGATCCGCTGGTTCGACTCTGTCCTGAAGGGAATCGACAACGGGCTACAAGACGAACCCCCGGTCCGCCTTTTCATCATGGGCGCCAATGTCTGGCGTGAAGAATCCGATTGGCCTCTGCCCGACACCACCTACCGCCCATACTATCTCCATAGCGCGGGCGCGGCCAACAGCTTGGCGGGCGACGGCACGCTCTCCCTCGATGAGCCGGACCACGAAGCGTGCGACGTCTATCTCTACGATCCAAATCGCCCGGTTCCCACCCGCGGCGGCGCCTCGCTGTTGCCGGGAGCACGAGTCGGCGCCAACGGCGGCCCACTCGACCAACGCGCGGTGGAGGCGCGGGACGACGTGCTCTGCTATACCACGTCGCCTCTTGAGCGGCCCCTGGAAGTGACCGGGCCGGTAGCGCTCACCTTGTTTGTCTCATCCTCGGCGCGCGATACCGACTTCACCGGAAAGCTGGTCGATGTAGCGCCGGACGGCACGGCCGTCATCCTGACCGACGGCATCCTGCGCGCCCGCTACCGCGACTCGGCCGAGCACCCAATCCTCCTCGAACCAGGCGCCGTCTACGAACTGCACATCGACTTATGGGCGACCGCCAACGTGTTCGCGGCGGGGCACCGCATCCGGCTGGAAGTGTCGAGCAGCAACTTCCCGCGCTTCGACCGCAACACCAACACCGGC
>JAICHN010000427.1 GCA_025924845.1 Chloroflexota bacterium
GCTCCTCGACGCCCTGCATCCCAAACACCTGCTGCTGCTGGTGGACAACTGCGAGCACGTGGTGACCGCCTGTGCCGAGTTGATAGGGGCGCTCCTGCAAGGCTGTCCCCGGCTGTCGGTGCTTGCCACCAGCCGTGAACCGCTCCACGTGCAGGGCGAGGCTGTGTGGCAGGTGCCGACCCTGGCGGTACCGGATCCGGTCAAACTACCGCCGATCGACGAGTTCACGCGCTGCGAATCGGTACAACTCTTTGTCGATCGGGCGCGCGCCCTGCTTCCCTCGTTCACCGTGGTCGAGGAAGACATGCCGGCCATCGCACAGATCTGCCGGCGGCTCGAGGGCATCCCGCTGGCCCTGGAATTGGCCGCCGCGCGAACGAGCGTGTTATCGGTCGACCAGATCGCGGCCCGGCTGGAGGACTGCTTTGAACTGCTTACCGGCGGCGCCAGGACGGCGGTGAATCGGCAGCGGACTCTGAAGGCGGCGATGGACTGGAGTTTTGCCCTGCTTTCTCCACCGGAACAACTGCTGTTCGGGCGTCTCTCGGTCTTCGCGGGTGGGTTTGGCCTGGAGGCGGTAGAGGCGGTTTGCGGCGGCACCGATTTGCCCGACGAGGCAATGCTGAACCTCCTGAGCAGCCTGCTCGATAAGTCACTGATCCTGACCGAAGGGCGCCGGGGAGCGGCGCGGTATCGGTTGCTCGAACCGGTACGGCAATATGCCGCGCGGGTTCTTGAGCAATCGGGAGACCCCGCCGCTCCGCGACGACGTCACCGTGACTGGTTCCTGCATCTGGCGGAACGCGCGGAGACCCAATTATGGACGGCGGCGCAGCGGGAGTGGCTCACCCGCCTGGAGACAGAGCACGACAACCTACGCGCGGCGCTCGATTTCTGCGTCACGACCCCGGGCGAGTCCGAGACCGGGCTCCTGCTGGCCCGCGCCCTCTGGCAGTTCTGGCTGCTGCGCGGCCACTTCGCGGACGGGCGTCACTGGCTGGAGAGCCTGCTCCGCGTGACCCGGCCAGATGCGCCGCGGCGGGCGGAGGTGTTCCTGCGTGCGTGCGCGCTGGCGGCCCGCCGGGACGCCGCCGCCGCCGCCGCCCTGGCTGAACAGGGTATTGAGGTCTATATCGCGCGAGATGATCAGCGGGGCCGGGTGAGGGCCATGCATCTGCGGGGCATGATCGCCTGGCTGCAGTTCGACTATCCTCGGGCGCGCACCGTGTTCGAGGAGGCGCTCGCCGTGGCTGAAGCCATGGATCTCCCCGAGGAAGCCGCGCTGCTTACCCATTCCGTGGGCTTCATCTGTTGGTGGCAGGGTGACACCCGGCATGCCCGAGTCCTGATGGACGCTAGCCTACAGCGGATGAACTCATTTCAGGACGGATCGCCCATTGCCTCCTCGTTTCTCCACCTGGGCTGGATGCCAATCGACGATCGATCCTCGGGCCCCACGGAAATGATGATCGAGAATTCACTGCTGCTGCTCCGGGAGGTAAGCGCCGAGGCCATTACCGGGCACATTCTCGCCAACCTGAGCAATCTGGCCCGGTGTGAGCGCGATCATGAGCGGGCCGGGCGACTGCTTGGGGAGAGTCTCACCATATTCCAGCGGATTGGGGACAGGATGGGTATCGCTCAAGCGCTGGGCCAACTGGGGAACCTGGCCAGGGTGCGCGGCGACTATGCCCAGGCGCGGTCGCACCTTGATGCGTGCCTGGCTCTCCGGCAAGAGATAGGGGAGAGCAGGGGGATCGCCACCGTCCTGAGCAGCCTGGGGAATCTGGCGCTGGCGGAAGGTGACGGTCCACGGGCGAGTGCTCTTGCCGATGCCGCCTTGAAGGCGATCCGGGAGATCCAGGACAGGCCCGCCATGGCGTGGATTTCGGCAAGTCACGCGGCGCTCGCCCTGCGCGCGGGCGATCTTCAAACGGCTCGTACCCTCTATCAGGGACTTGCCGCTCAGTATCAGAACTACGGAGCCGACGCACACGGGCAGGCGCTCTCGCTGGCAGGGCTGGGGCTCATCGCCAAGCACGAGGGCGATTACTCATCCGCTCGCTCGCGACTGGAGGCCAGTCTAGTGCTGTGGCGCCAGGTAGGGGACCAGCGGAGTTGCGTCGCGCTGCTGAGCCGGCTGGGAGAAGTAGAGCGGTTGCGGGGCGGCCGGTCCGCGGCCACGTCGTAGCGCGGTCCCCTACTCCTCTTCCGTCTCCCCTGGATCGGAGGGTTCAGGCGACCCGGCCAACAGGGGGACGATCTCGGCCTGGCCCGCGGCGTACGCTTGCTCGGCCGCCTCGCGTGCTTGCTTTCAGGGTCGGGGTGAGAGCCGGGCCTCGGGCAAGGTGGGCTCGAACAGTTCGATCGGATTCCCCGAGGGATCCTCGATCAGGACCTGTTTGCCGCCCACCCCGGTCACGATGTCGTTGCGAAAGTGGACCCCTTCCTTACGGAGTGCCTCGACCGTCGCGGCGAGATCGGAGACTTCAAGGGTGATCCGATTCCAGCCTCCGGGTTCCGGCTTCGTGCCGTCGGGCATGGCCTGTCCACCGCCGCCCATCCCGCTTGGTGCGCTGAGCAAGAGCCGGAGATCGCCGCGGAGGAGGATGGCGAAGACCGGCGCCGGATGCATCAGTTCCTGGAAGTCGAGATGTCGGCAGTAAAAGGCGATTGCCGCATCGACATCATTGACGATATAGCGGACGCTGACCGTGGCCATCCGATGTTCCTCCTTGTCGCCCTTTTGCAACCTCGCCCGGAACGTAGGCGTTTCGCCGCGATCCGTCAAGGGGCGGGATCGGCGTATCAGGATTCATAACAGGGTGTGTTGACCTCCTGTAGGTCACCCAGTGGCGGTAAAAGGCCGTATGTTAGTGGAAGAGCACTATCATTAAGCTTGATGACTGCGACTTCATTGAGATGTTCGCGGGGACGCCGCCTCTACAGGTACAGGGAACGCCGTGAGCAAGACCCTTCATAGGCTGAAGGAGCCCATATTCATGAAAGATCGAAACCAACCGGACGCGCTCACCGAAGTGGCGCGAAAGGGCGGTTATGTCCCGATCAACTCCGCGGGCGGCCCACCGCCGGGAGAGCCGGAACTTGCGCGGCATCCCCAGCGAGTAATCGAGGTGCCGAGCAGCCAACCGCCGCAAGCGCACAGGGCGCCCGCCCCTCAATAATCGTAGCTCGGCCACCAAGCCGGCCGGGCCGCGGTAAGCGCTGGAATCGCGACACACGACCCGCTGAATGAATCGTCTCGATGAGAGGCATGCCGGGTTTGGGGCTTAAAACCCTGTAAAAGGAACCCCGAGCCGGCTCAGCGGGTCATTTTTATTGGCTACAACTCCTGCAGTGTCCCCTCCACCCATTGTGCCTCCGCGGGCGCCTACCCGGGCGCCGCGGCCCGGGCCACGCTCTCGTAGCTCACGTCGAGGGCCGGACCGAGGAGGAGGATCGCCGCCACGCGACGCGCCATGTGTTGCACCTCGCGTACCTCTTCTCGGCGGAGGGGCCGGCCCAGCAGGGGCTGCTCGCGGTAGCTGGTCAAGCTACGGTCATCCTACGCCTAGTGGCGTGATCGTCGCCACGCGTCATCTGGAGAACGAAACCCCGCTGAATGCGCTTGAACCGGCGAAGTGGCGGCACGCGCCCTTAAAGGTGGCGGACATGTATGAGATGGGGCTCATGGCAGGGTAATCCGCGGCGAAGCTTATGAGTGCCTGTTCTCCGACCCGGCACCCGTCTTTTTGAGGAGGGTGCCGACATGAAATAAATATGCGTTGTGTCAGATCCACGGAGGATACGCGAAACACCAAGAAAGGGTGACTTACCCCTGGCAATAGTCCTCCTGCCCATTCAAGTCGGCTCACTAGAAGATTTACGGACTGGGCTACAATCTGATCATTTTTGTCTATGAGAAGTCGGACGATCCCATCCGCAAGACAGGTCGACTCAGCATGCGGCACACTATCTTCATCGAGAAAGAGCGTACCGGTGATTATCAAACGACGCGCGGGCTGCGCGAGATAATCGAGCGCGATGGAAATGCGGAAGATCCGATTGCGTTTATGCGGGATTGCAACCTTCCCGTGGATGACCTCGAAGTAAACAACATCGCGGAGCAAGTGTTGCGTGAAAAGCCTGAGCAAGGTTACTTGACCATCTCGAATGCCCTTCAGTGGCGGCTCCAGTATGGTCGAGTGATACAGCAGGCGGGCTTGGTGCCCGGTGTTCGGAGGATTACGTGATAGCGACTAGGCAGCGCAAAACCAAGGCAGTGACGGAGTTCGGGGACTTCCAGACACCGCCGGCGCTGGCGATCGCCGCGACGCAACTCCTCGGACGCCTTGGCATTCAGCCACGCTCAATCTTAGAGCCAACCTGCGGCCAGGGGGCCTTTCTCACCGCGGCGGCTGCCGGCTTTCCAGAAGCTTAATTGCTCATCGGTATCGACATTAACCGCGACCACCTGAATGTGGCTGAAGCCGCCGCGAAACGGCTAGGTGTGCGCGTCGAGTTGCGGCAGGGGGACTTCTTCAAACTCGATTGGGAGAATA
>JAICHN010000428.1 GCA_025924845.1 Chloroflexota bacterium
GCCACATTTTCGGTAACCCGCTCTCCAAAGGTTGAGATGGCTTCGACTGCTTGCATGCTGTCGCTACTTGTGCTCACCCGTGCTCCTTGCCGTGCCCATGCACATTGTCCACACTTGGTCCTACCAACCAGTGTAGTGAGGGAGGGAGGAACCGTGTCGTGTAGGGCGGCGTGGGAAACTGCTCCGGAGCGACGCCTTGG
The DNA here is from genome assembly GCA_025924845.1 of Chloroflexota bacterium. The sequence goes on from JAICHN010000428.1 coordinate 201, forward strand.
GTGGGTATGGGCGAGTGCATCACCGATTTCTCGACGAAGAGTGCGCGGGAAAAGCCGCGGAAGGTGAGGTCTGGATGGCCGCAGGCCCGAGCCGGCATTGAGGTCGGTTCAGTCAGGAGACTCGGTAAAGGAACAGACGCGACGGTTGATGCCGACCCGTTCTACGGTCAGCTAGACAGGCGTCTTGTGTTTGCGCCGATCCGCCAGCTCCCGTACAACTTTGAAGCGGGTACGGGTGCTGTTGTCATGGACGGTTATTCCGCGGTTATCAGTGGGAGTAAGACCGACCGATTTGTCGCCTATTTTCAGCAGAACGAGAAGTGCCAGCATCGCCGGACGCCTCAATGAGGCGGCCTTCCGTGATCTTGATTCGGCTGGAGGTAATCGCGGCGATCGTGCGGCCCGTCCTCATCGCCTTGCGGGAGGTGCTGCCGTACGGTATCGATCGGGTGACCGATGGGCTTGGGTATGCCGTTCGGTACCATCGCACCACCGCTGATCGACGGACGGCCGTGGCCTGATTCATCTCCAACGCGCCATGCTCCCGGCACCGCGACGCTCACCAGCACTCCGCCCCGGTACTCCGTGCATGGCACGCCAACAGCACGATCCGGCGCATTAGCGTCGGTCAAGTCGGGCTGAGCGCGTGGAATCTGATACCCGGCTACTACGTCGCGCCTGTGTGTCGTGGCGGCATCGTGATCAGTAGCGCGTTATCCTCATGAGGAGAGGACCGCATGTGGACGACGACAAGTGGCTCACCTTGCACGAAGCCGCCGTGGAAATCGGTCGGAGTTACACCACGCTCTACGCACAGGTGCGGCTGGGCAACCTGCCGGCCGAGACGCGAGAGGATCCCCAACTCCGCAAAAGCGGCGGCGGTTCGGTGATCCTGGTCCGGCGTACCGATCTCCTCGCCTAAAGTGAAACCACGACGGGATTCACATGCATCATCTACGCCGCCTCTCGCCTCTCGCGGACTCCAGTCGTGCTGACGCATGCAGCGGCCAGGGCGTCCGCCCGGCTCTGCAAGGCTGTCCGGCAGCGCCGTCTGACCTCGCCCGTACGAGCCGCGAGTCCGGCGAAGAAGGGATCCACGGCAGCCCGCACCTTGGCTTGTGTGCCGAAGCAGGTGTTGGCGGTCACCTCCTCACGCACCCAGGCCCAGAGGTGCTCACAAAGACCAAGCTCACACCGGGACGCCGCATCGGCAGCACCAAGGACTGGGCAGTATCATCGTCATACACCCAGGTCATCCGCTTGTGGGCCAGGTGCTGCCGGTGGTGCGGCGCTATCGCGAACGCGGTGAACGGCTCTGGGTGATCGAACTGTCGGACGGGAGCCGACAGTATGTACCCGCCTCGTGGTGTACGCCCCTGGCACCGCCATCAGAGCATCCTGTGCGACCGGATCAGCCCCCTGCCGGGCAGGAACAGGCGCAGCGCCGCCTTCCCGTGCTGCGCCTGAGCGGTCTGCGGGACCTCGCCGCGCTGGTGCGGCACCTGCGTGAGCGGGAGAAACCGCCCGGAGGTCAGCACGGCGATGTGGCAGCAGGCACGCACGGACCATCCCCTTCTTCCGCCCAATCAGGCAGCGCTCGCACCGCCGACGCCAGCGCTGGCAAGCGGCACGGTACCCACCTGGGAGAGCTTCGCGCTCAGCGATCGCCAGCACCTGGTGCAAGTGCTGGTGCAGACGGCGCGGCGGCAGGCTCCGAGCAGAGCGAGCGACCGTCATCAGGAGCAGCGGAGGTGAGGTAATGCACCCGTATGTAGAGCCCGTATTGGAGACGACCAGCAGCAGGCCGCCGCTGGCGACACCGCGACTGCTGCCGGCAGAACCGAAGGTAGCGCCACACCACCTGCGGCGGCGCGCGTTGATCTATGTTCGCCAGTCCAGTCCCACCCAGGTGCAGCGTCATCCCGAAAGTGCTCGTCGCCAATACGGCCTGGCTGAGCGTGCCCAGCGGCTCGGCTGGGCCGAGGATCAGATCACCACCATCGATGAAGACCAGGGCAAGAGTGGCGCGGGGAGCGCGGCCGCCCACGACCGGGAAGGATTCGGTCGACTCGTCTCTGCGGTTGGCTTGGGGGAGGTGGGTATCATCCTCGCCCTGGAAGTCTCGCGTCTCGCGCGCAACTCGGCGGAGTGGTATCGTCTGCTCGAGCTGGCGGCACTCGCCGGTGTGCTGATCGCCGACGAAGACAGCGTCTATGATCCACGCGCCTTCAACGACCGCCTGCTGCTCGGGTTGCGTGGCACAATCAGCGAGGTCGAATTGCACTGTATCCAAGCGCGCTTGCAGGGAGCGCGGCTGAGCAAGGTCCGCCGGGGAGAGTTTCCGCTCGAACTGCCAGTGGGCTACGTCCGCAGCGCCGATGGGCAGGTCGAGTTCGACCCCGATCTGGAGGTCCAAGGGACGATTCGGACGATCTTCATCCAGTTCGAGCGTTTGGGCACGGGCAGCGCGGTGTTGTGCTTCTTTCGCGACCACGGCCTGAAACTGCCGCGCCGACACTGGGGCGGCGCCGCGCACGGCCAACTGGTCTGGGCCAAGCCCACGTATCAGGCGATCCACATGATTTTGTCGAACCCAGCCTATGCGGGCGCCTATGCCTACGGCCGCCGCGGCGGTGAGGCGGGCGAGCCGATGGGTCGGCAACCGCGCCGCCGCTTTGCGTTGGAGGAACTTGCTGTTCTTTTGCGGGACCATCATCCCGCCTATGTGAGCTGGGACCGCTATGTGGCCAACCGGACCATCCTCCGCGAGAACAGCCGCCAGTTCACGCCGAGCCCGGGCGCGCCGCAGAAAGGGCTCGCCCTCTTGCAGGGGATCGTCTTCTGTGGGCGGTGCGGCTGTCGGATGCAACCGCACTATAGCCTGTCCAGCCCGAGCTACCTGTGCAACACCCGTCGGCGGCGCTATGGCGAGGAAATCTGCCAGAGCCTTACCATCAGCCACGTCGACGAGGCCGTCGCGGCGACCTTTTTGGCGGTGATTCGGCCCGCGGAGGTGGAAGCGCTCCTCGCCTTGAGCGCGGAGTTCGACCGGGATCAGGCGCTCATCGAGCGGCAGTGGCACCTGCGGCTGGAGCGAGCACGCTATGATGCAGGGCGGGCAGGTCGGCAGTACGACCTGTGCGAGCCGGAGAACCGGTTGGTGGCGCGGGAACTGGAAAACCGCTGGAACGAGAAGCTGCGCGCCGCCGCCGCGCTCGAGGAAGAGTACCGCCGGGAGCAGGCAGGGGGGCTGGCACCGCTCACCGAGGACGAGAAGGCCGTCCTCCGCGGGCTGGTTGGGGACCTGCCGAGACTCTGGCACGCGGCAGCGACGAGCATGGATGAGCGCAAGCGGCTGCTACGCTGCCTGATCGGGCAAGTCATCGTAGACCGCGATAGCGGAGCCAAGGGCAGGCCAGGGGTCACGACTATCCAGATTGGCTGGCGGAGCGGGGCGTGGACGACCCTGCAGGTGCCCCGACCGGGTAGCGGCGACCACATGCGGACGCCGGAGCCGCAGCTCACCCGCATCCAGGCACTCGCCCGGCACGAGACGGACGAGCATATCGCCGCCCTGCTCAATACCGAAGGGCTGACCACGCGGCTGGGTCTCTCGTGGACCGGTGAGCGCGTCCACCGGGTTCGTGCGTACCATGCCATCGCCACCGCGTGCCCGACGATGCCGCAGGACACCGGAGCACGGGGGGACGGGCTGGTCTCGGTACGCGCGGCAGCGGAGCGCTTAGGGGTCAGTCCCACGGTTTTCGAACACTGGCGGCGCTGGGGATTCGTGCAGGCGGAGCAGCGGGTGCCTGGCTCACCGCTCTGGCTGCGGCTCACCGAGGCGGATTTCGCACGCCTGGATGGCACCTGTGGCGCCGCCGGCTGCGGACAGTGGCGTCTGCAAGAGGCACAGCGCGTGCTGGGACTAAGCCGGCAGCAACTGTGGGAGCAAGCCCGACGAGGAGAACTCGTCGCCTACCGCGCCCATCGCGGCAGCCATTGGGAATGGCGTCTGAGCCCGAAGACTGCCGCGTCGTCCTCCACCGTTGCGAAGCCGGAGGGCTCGCCGGCCAGTTGTTGTTCCTGCGCACCGAAAGGATGTGCATAATGTTGGGCTTTGCTCGCAGGCGTTGAAGTCCGGGCTGTAGGCCGGCAGGCGCACCAGGCGCAGGCGCAGGTTGGGCGTGCGCAGGTAGGCGCGCAGGGGCTCGCCGCCGTGGGCCGGCGCGTTGTCCCAGAACACCACGAGCGCTGCCGTGTGGTGCGCCCGCAGCTGCCGCAGGAAGGCCGCCGAGGTCTGCGCGCTGCTGTTGCCGGAGAGCGGCATCGCCTCCACCTCCCCCGTCTCCAGGCAGACC
>JAICHN010000429.1 GCA_025924845.1 Chloroflexota bacterium
GAGCGTTTCGCGGAGGGCCTCGAAGTGACCACCCACTTGCTCAAAAGCGATGAACCGATCGCCTATGACGGCGCCTACTTCCGTCTTCGCGATGCGATCCTCCTGCCGCGACCTCGGCGGGCGGGCGGACCACCGATTGTGATCGGGGGTGGACGCGGCATACTGCCGCTGGCGGCGCGGTACGCGGACGAGTGGAATACTGCATTCGCCACGCCCCAAGCATTCCAGTCCATGAGCCATCGTCTGGATCACCTGCTGGCCGAGCAGGGCCGTGAACCGGCTTCCACACGCCGGACCTTGATGACCAACCTGGTGTTTGCCCGAGATCAGGCAGAACTCGATGCCAAAGTGAGCGGTAAAGGCAGTTCGGTGGCGGAGTTGCGGGGGCGCGGCATCGTGGTCGGTACCGCCCATGCGGTCATAACCCAGCTGGAGGAGCTTGCCGAGGCGGGCGTACAAACGGTGATGCTTCAGTGGCTGGATCTGGACGACCTGGAGGGCCTTACCGCGCTGGCCGAGGCAGTATTGCCGCCCTTCTCCTAGTCTACATAACCTCTCTTATCGGAAGTTGTACGCAAACGGCCGGCGCTTCCGGTCAAAGGCGCGTTCGGGAACCTGTTCACGCCGCCACGTGCGAAGACCCCATCTCCGTCCTCGCGGGCACGTCAACGGCGTGCGGCACCTCACCGTGCCGACGGCTCCGTAGATAGGTAAGCACACCCGTCACCGACCCCTGGCCGTTCCAGCGCGCCGCGATCAGCGCAGCGCAGCCCACGGCGGTCAGCACCACGACTTCAGCCCCCAAAACGTCACTGAGGTAGTGGTTGCCGGTCACAATGACCGTCGTGGCCATCAGGAGCGGATAGACTAAACCGAGCACTCTGATCAGGAGGGGCTTCGCGGCCCAGGCCAGGGTTAATCCGACAATGGTGGCCCACGCTACGTGTACACTCGGCATAGCGGCGAACTGGTTAAAGCTGAGTTTCAGGCCGCCTCCCTGAAATACCGGATTAAGCGAATGCCAGGCGCTGCCGTCCCACAACAGATTTGGGGCGAGGCGCGGCGGAGCGAGCGGGAACATCTCATACAGCGTTACGGCCAGCACATTCGTCACCAAAAACACGTTTCTTACAAACGTGAATAGGCCGGGCCGGTAGAAAAAAATCCATATTGCGAAAAAGAGCGTAAAAAACAGGTGGCCCTGGCCATACATCGCATCCATCAAGGGCCGGATCTGAGTCCAACCAACTTCGTGACCGAGCAAATAGTGAGGGTGCGAGAAAAAATGCTGCACGGCCGGCTCAATCCAGAGGTCATGCGCCATCTCGAACCGCATGACTTCACCGGCGTGCTGGATCCCACTTGCCGCGTTGCTAAGAGGATGCGCCGCATGAGCAACGTCATCGCTGAGCTCCACCCCAGCCACCAGCCCAAACTGACCCGCCAAGTAGAGCCAATCCCGTTTCGTGGCGCGCCTAATCGGCTCGGCTATCGCACAGGAAGCGGAATTATTCGGCATGTTGTCGGGCCGTGTCTTGGGTATGCATCACCATTCCATTATACGCCGGCGTTCAGCCCGCTGAGAATCATTTGACACCTGAAGTTAGTGCCGGTGTGACGAGTTATATAGCCGGCGTACTCCCCTGCGAATCCTGCCCCCTACACCGGCGTGTACAGCGCCTGCTACCATCCCCGCGATGTCAAGTGCAACGGGATGCCCTCTACCCAGCGTGGAACCCACGGCGGATTCGCCGTCTCGCCGTACCTTTCTGGCGTGGTTCTTCGTCGCCGTCTGTCTAGCGTATGTGCTCACTGCCGGGAGCAACTTTTCCAGCGGCGACACCTTCGCGGAGTTACGGGTTGCCCAAAGCCTGGTTGAGCGTGGCGCCTTTGACGTTCCCGTCGTACATCCTGAACAGATCTGCGCCGGCTGGGGTTGCCGGGGCGTCGGGGGACACTATTATGCCAGCCACGGCATCGGCTTCTCGCTGTTTCTGGCGCCATTTTATATCGTCGCCAACACCGTGGTGAAGGTGTTCGCCCCACCACGCTGCGATACCTGGGACACCTGCGTGCCGATTCACTTGATTAGCTGGGCGAATTGTGCGCTCAGCGCCCTGATCGTCACTCTGCTGTGTGCTCTGGGCCTCGATCTCGGCTATTCACTTCGTCGCTCCCTAGCCGCCGCGCTGGTCTTTGGCTTTGCCACGCTCGCTTGGCCTTACGCCCGCTTCGGTTTTGATGTGACACCGACCGCCCTCCTGTTGCTTACATCTTTCCGTGAGGCGCTGTGGGCCTGCCGCTCCGCCGATCCGTCTGCCCGATATCGTTGGATGTATGCGGGCCTCCTCGCCGCCGCGGCCGTTCTGGTTCGCCTCCCCACCCTCCCGGCCCTGGCGCCGCTCGCCGCTTGGGCGCTGCTGTTCCCCGCCCCGGACGCATGGGAGCGGGCGCGGCGCCTTACCGCCTTCGCGCTTCCGGTGCTGGGCGTGATCGCCTTTTCAGCCTGGTACAATCTGGACCGCTTCGGGAGTGTCCTCAACGATGGGCACGCGGCCAATGCAGCCGACCAATTCGTCTTTCAGCCCTGGGTAGGACTGGCCGGGATGACGATCAGTCCCGGCAAGGGACTGCTCTGGTACTGTCCCGTGGTCCTGTTCGCGGTGGTTGGGCTGCCTCGATTCCTCAAGCGACACCGCGTTCCCTGCAAGGTCGCGCTCTCAATGGCTGCCCTATCGCTCCTCCCGTACTTGTTCGTGCCCGACTGGTACGGCGGAGCCGCCTGGGGACCCCGCTTTGTGCTTCCCGTTCTCCCCCTCCTGTTGCTGCCCGCCCTGGAGTCTCCGGAAATTCTTTCGGCCCGTCCGGGTAGGCGCCTTCTTGCCGTGGTGATTCTCACATACAGTATCCTCATTCAGTTGGCAGGCCAGTTGGTGACCTATCCACTGCGCCTCCGCCGGGCCGCAGCCCTTCATATCAGCGAGCAATCGCTGTTGTGGGATCCGCGCCACTCACCGATCCTGGACCAACTGGGCACGCTCTTCACCTACATCAGCCACCCCTCCGCCGTTACGGTACCGGTACCCCTGGCTGAGTCGTTCGACGTCTGGTGGCTCAATCTTTGGCGGTCGGATGGCCTACCACGCGACGAGGTGCTCTTGGCTGCCGGCATCGTGCTGATCCTATGGCTGGTCTGCGTGGGGGAGGCGGCCCGCATGTTCCGCGTGATCAGTCTCGATTGCCCGAGTTCCATATGATATGCCGGCCGCGAACCCATTCGTATGCAAATTGAGCGATAATAAAGTGGTGGATCTTCCCGCCAGGCGCGTTCGTACACACCTGCGGCTTGCCAACCAGGTGGGCGGCAAGGTATTCTTGCGAACGTCGTGTAGCATGGTCCAACGCGATGGACGCCCTGTACCTTGCAGCTGTTGTACATTGAAGCTGGGCGTTTCGTCGCTGCGGCAAAGCTCACCCGATCAGGTACGGCGTCCTGTACCAAACGCCGGAATGTGTATCACCAGTACTCGGGGTACCAATGACCGGCAAATGCCGGCCATTCGTATATCTGGGGCCAGCAGCCGGTCGGTGCTAATCGGCGGTAGGGAAGGCAGACGGACAAATGGATAGCTGGGGACCATGGTTCGCCCTCGTATGCGCTCTGGCCGCCGTGGTCGCGGGAGCCCTACTGGTGCAGTGGGTGCTGAGACAAGATCAGGGCAATCAGCGCATGATCGAGATCGCCAAGGCGGTACAGGAGGGCGCTGCCGCGTACCTAAACCGGCAATATCGCACTATCGCGGCCGTGGCGGTCGTGGTTGCCGTGGCGTTGGTCTTCAGCCGCAGCGGGGACATCGCCGAAGGCGTGAAGTATATGGTCTGCTTCCTGGTTGGTGCCATATGCTCCGCCGCCGCGGGCTACCTCGGGATGAACGTCGCGGTGCGCAGCAACCTACGTACGGCCCGCGCCGCGAGTGCCGGCCTCAACAGCGCACTCCAGGTAGCCTTCCGCGGCGGTTCGGTGACCGGGCTTCTCGTAGTGGGACTCGGCCTCGCCGGCGTCACCAGCCTGTACTTGATCTATAACGACCCCACCGTCCTGGTTGCCTTCGGGTTCGGCGGCAGTCTGATCAGTGTATTTGCCCGCTTAGGCGGCGGTATCTATACCAAGGCCGCCGACGTAGGGGCGGATCTGGTCGGCAAGGTTGAGGTCGGCATTCCGGAAGACGATCCGCGAAATCCCGCCGTGATCGCGGACAACGTGGGTGATAACGTTGGCGACTGCGCAGGCATGGCCGCCGACCTATTCGAGACGTATGCCATTACTTTGCTCGCCCCCATGGTCCTTGGCGATCTCCTGTTTGGTAAGTCGTCCGCTGTCTACCTCCACTCGGCGCCCGCCGTGCAGTCTCAGTTGACCGTCATTCATAACCAGTTGGTCACCCTCCCCCTTGTCCTAGGCGGAATCTCCATTCTGGCTTCGATAATCGGTATCTTCTTCGTACGGGTGCCCAAAGGCTCGAACGCGATCA
>JAICHN010000430.1 GCA_025924845.1 Chloroflexota bacterium
AACCTGCTTCCTCACCGACATCAATGACTTCGCCGCCTTCAACGAGGTGTATGCCGAGTTCTTCCCCAGCGCCCCCCCGGCCCGGAGCACTGTTCAGGCAGGGCTGGTCGGGAGTTACGTGGTGGAAGTGGAGGCCATCGCCGTCCTCCCCGACTGACAGTCCGCCCTCCCTCTATGTTTCCCAGCGAAGGGGGACGCTCTCCGCAAAGTGAGAGCGTCCCCCTTCGATCAACTGTCGAACTGCTGCTGGAGCGCCAGCACGTTGTCGACGTAGCTTTGCGTCTCCGGGGTGATCCCTATGGCCTGCACGCTGGCCATTCCCTGATGATACGCGGCAATTGCCTCCTCCGCGGTAGGGAATACCCTGAGATAGTAGCTCAACATCACGGCCCCGGCCTTCACATTGTCCGTGGGATCGTAGGGATTGATCGGCGAGCCGAGCAGAGTGTTGCTCACCCAATCCACGGAGTCGGGCATGATTTGCATGATCCCGATCCCTCCGTCGGCGGCGGTGACCATCTGCCAGCCGCTCTCTTGCCAGGCGATTGCTTTGAGCAATCCCACATCCAGTCCCTCTGCCTGGGCCTCGGCCGTGAGGATAGATCCTACCTGAGCTTGATCCACCGGTGAGGCGCCGCCGGGAATGGAGAGTGCCTGTCCCACCTGAAGGGCGCTGGGATTGACCAGGCTATTGGCCGACGTCAACTGATCAAGCGAGAAGCCCAGGCGGCCGGCGATCCCCGACAGCGTATCGCCGGGCTGCACCACGTAGGTAGCGCTACTCGTCGCTTCGGAAGTGGACGAGTCGGCAGCCGTCACGGTCGACGCCGTGGTCGCGACGCCCGATGGAATAACCAGGCGCTGACCGACGATCAGCAGAAAAGGTGAACTCAGATTGTTGGCTACGGCGAGCGCGTTGAGCGTGACCCCGTGGCTATCGGCAATGGATGATAAGGTATCGCCCGCCTGGACGACGTACACGGCGGCCGAGGCGACGGCCGGCGTGGTTGACGCCGCGTTGCCGGCGGCGGGGATAGACAGCGATTGGCCGACGGCGATCAGGTAGGGCGCCGATAGGTTGTTTGCCGTCGCCAGTGCGTCTATCGAGGTGCCGAATCGCCCGGCGATGGCGGAAAGCGTATCGCCCGCTTGCACCGCATAGGTGGTTTGGCCGGTCGTCGCGGGCGCGGATGCGACGCTGGTCTGGGGGTTCGGGTCACCGAAGGTCAGGATCTGACCAGGCACGATCACATCACCGTTGGCCAGGTGGTTGGCGCTCACCAGCGCCTCGACCGTGGTGCCGTAGGAAAACGCGATGGCGGAGAGGGTATCGCCGGGCTGAACGGTATAGGTGCCCTGGCTGGGGGAGTGCGCCCTGCCGTGCGGGGCGGCAAGGGTACGAGGGGCGGCATGTACCTGTTGCGCGAAGCCTCCGCCGATCATGGTAGTGGAAAGCGCTGCCGCGATCAGGACGCGGCGGGTGGGACGTCGTCGATACCTGTGCATACAATCTCCTTGGGCCGGGAAGCGGCGCGCTTGCGCCGGCTATAGTCCACTGCCGGACCCGCCCATGGGTCCGAATGGTTTAACTTACGCGCCGCCCTTACTATTGCGCCAGCGTCTTGTCCACCAGTCATGGACAAAGCGCCACGCCGTTTTGCCTTAGTCCCAGACACGGTGTTCAGGGCGCTTGGCCCAGTATAGCAATTGACGAGCAACCGAAGGCAACCGTAGGCGCCCGCACGGGTTGCGCCGCGCATTTGGGGAGCTGCTGCCGACCGGCATCGCGGACCCCAAAATTAGGGGCCTCGACCACAAATGGGAGGCGCGCTTCGCCGGTCGGTGGGGTGCGCGATTCCCATCCGTGGTATCTTCCTCCACGGCTTTCGGAGAGGAGGATTACATGGCACGCGGCCCGGCCAAACCTATCCTAATCCATAATCAGGCGGCATGGCGTGACGCATCCTGCCCTTCCGCGGCAGAAGCTGCCCCACCCCTACCTGGCGAACGCATTCGCGAGTTCGTGCCCTACAAAGTAAGCCGACCGTGAACTCACTAGGTGGTGTGTTCGACGCGGCGCGGCGCGGGTAGGCCATGCTCTATCTTGTTGCCACGCCGATCGGGAACCTGGGTGATATGACCCTTCGTGCCCTCGATACGCTGCGTGCCGTGGACGCGGTGGCGAGCGAGGATACCAGAAAGACCGGCCTTCTGCTGCGGCACTTTGAGATTAAGAAGCCGCAGATTGCCTTTCATGAGCACAACGAAGCGCGGGCGGGAGAGCGGGTCGAAGCCTTGCTGCGCGAGGGGAAATCGGTGGCCCTGGTGACCAACGCGGGTACGCCCGGCATCTCCGATCCCGGTTATACCCTGGTCCGTCGCGTGGTGCGGGCCGGATTGCCGGTAACGATGATCCCCGGACCCACCGCGCTGGTCATGGCGCTGGTGCTTTCCGGTTTGCCGGTGCATAGCTTCACCTTTCGCGGCTTCCCGCCCCGAAAATCCGGCGCTCGTCGCACCTTTCTAGCCGTGGACGCTGCCTGCCCGCACACTCTGGTCTTCTATGAGAGCCCCTACCGTCTGCATGCGCTTCTGGAGGATGCCCTGGTCGTGTATGGGGACCGCCGTGCGGCGTTGGCCAATGACCTGACCAAGCTGTTCGAGGCGGTGGAGCGGGGATCGCTGGCCGAACTGGCGAAAAGCGTGATGGGACGGACGCTCAAGGGCGAGTACGTGGTGGTGATCGCGGGCGCGGGCGCCGCTTCCGAACCCGAACCCGAACCGGATGGGTCCGCGGAATGAGCGAGGATATGCTTGCCCTGGCCCATGGCGATCTGCCCCTGCCCGCCTTCCTCCCCGATGCTACCCTGGGCGTGGTGCGCGCCGTGGACGCGGCGGATCTGGCGCGAGCCGGCACGCACGCCCTGGTGATGAACGTCTTTCACCTGATGCAAAAGCCCGGTTCCTCGACCATTGCCGCCCTGGGCGGCCTGCACTCGATGAGCGGCTGGAACGGACCAATCGTCACCGACTCGGGCGGTTTTCAGGCATACTCGCTGATCCGCCAAAACAGCAAATTCGGCAGCCTGAGCGATCGAGGACTCAGCTTTCTGCCGGAGGGGGCTGACCGTAAGTTTCTCCTGTCGCCCGAGAAAAGTATCTCGCTCCAAATGGCCTACGGCGCCGATGTCGTGATGTGTTTGGACGACTGCACTCACGCCGAGGAGGCGCCGGCCGAGCAGCGCCTTGCCGTGACGCGCACTATTCGCTGGGCCGCCCGCTGCAAGGCGGAGTTCGCGCGGCAGGTTGAGCAACGCCGGCTGACTGCCGAGGCGCGGCCCCGGCTGTTTGCCGTAATACAGGGCGGGAATGATCTTGAGTTACGCCGGGAGTGCGCGGAGGCGCTGTTGGCGCTCGGTTTCGACGGCTTCGGATTCGGCGGGTGGCCGTTCTCCAGCCAGGGAACGCTGCTTCATGAGACTCTGGCCTATTGCAGAGAGCTGATTCCCCCGCGGTTCCCCATGCATGCCCTGGGGGTGGGCCATCCGGATCACCTCGTTACCGGCGCGGCGATGGGCTACCGGATCTTCGACAGCGCGCTGCCCACCCGCGACGCGCGGGGCGGCCGTCTCTATGCCTTCACGGCGGACCCGGCGGCTCTCGACTTCCCGCTGAACGGCGAGTGGCATCATACGCTCTACATTCAGGACAAGAAGCATATCAAGACCGCACTGCCGATCTCGCCCGGCTGTGACTGCCACACCTGCGTTACCTACAGCGTGGGCTACCTGCATCATCTCTACAAGTGCCATGAAATGCTCTATGCCCGTCTCGCCACGATCCATAATCTTCGCTTCATGAGCACTCTGATGGCGCGGTTGCGTGCCGCCGCGTGAATCCAGGCTCGACGACGATACTGCCGCTCTGGTTCGGGCGGTGCATGAGAGCGCCAAATACCGCCGAATCGCCCCGGAACTGATCGCGGCGATCGGCGCGCGTGAACTGCGGGCGTACGGCAATCGCAAGGACGCGGTCAAGGCGACCAAGAACACCCTGCACCAGGTTTACGGCGCCTTCTTCGCCGCCCCGCCCCGCTACGAGGCATGGCTCGACTTCCTGGCCGAGGCGGCGAATCAGGGTTCGGAGCACTGGCGCGAAGCGTGCCTGGACATTATGCGGAATCATAGTTCGACTCGTGAACGTGCGCCGATGTTGAGTCGTTTCTACGCCGAGTGTCTCGCCGGCCTCCCCCCCATCCGTTCCGTGCTGGATCTAGGCTGCGGCCTGAATCCACTCTCCATCCCCTGGATGAATCTGCCCTCTGACGCAACCTACTCCTGCTGCGACATCGACTCCGGCCTGGTGGATTTCCTCAACCGGTTCTTCCGCCTGGCCGGGATCCGCGGCCAGGCGGAGGTGCGTGACCTGACGCGCAATCCACCTCGGCAGCGGGTCGATCTGGTGCTTGCGCTCAAGCTGCTCCCCACCCTGGAAATGCTGGAGCGCGGCGCGGGCG
>JAICHN010000431.1 GCA_025924845.1 Chloroflexota bacterium
CAGCCTGATGGGGGGTGTTGTTGGGGGGGTCTCCGGGCCCGCGGTGGCCCCGGGGGCCGCCGCTTCTTAGCGTAAACCCCGTGCCACACCCACGGGGGCCTGGCCCCCCGCGCTCCTAATCTACGTGCTCCCCAGGGGGGCTTCCGTTCAGTGGCGGCAATGATACCACCTGGATCACCGCACTCCGATGCGCCCCGCCGGCGTGGGCTGTCGAATTGACGAATCGTCAACTCGACAGTAACCTCTTCTCATAGGGAGGTAACACCCATGGCATTGACCGTGATATCCAACAAAGAAGGCCGACTGACTATTCCGGCCGAGGCTCGGGCGGCGCTGCGGATCGAGGGTGAGACGCACTGGACGCTCGATATTGAGGAAGGGGCACTGGTGTTACGACCGGCGGTAGTCGTGCCGCGCGAGGATGCCTGGGCCGCTACGGCCGAACACGGCGCCAAAGTGCGGCGCGCGCGGGCGGATGGCCGGCATGGGCGGGTAGTTACCGTCCGGAGCGAGGACCTGGAACGCGTCGCGGCGCTGCCCGATGACGAGATGGCCGGGGCGATTGAGCAGTGGCATACAGAGGCGGCGCGCGGCGATCAGCGTGGCTGACCTCCAGACGCTGATCCTCACCCTGGAGTTTCTGGCCGATCTCACGCGCCTATCCCGCGACGATCAGCGCCGAGTGTTACGGGCGCTGGCCAAGCTGGATACCAACGAGCATACGCCGTCCCTACGCATCCACGAGTTGCACGGCAATGCCGCCGGCCAGTGGTCCGCCGCTGCCTCCAAGAGTCTTCGGATCACCTTTGAGCGCCTTGAGCAGGGCCGCGGCAAGCGGATTCTTGGGTGCTCGCACCACTACGGGGACTGAGGGGCCGGCGCCGCGGTCCTCCGGCCATGGCCGGGGTTCGCGAATCCAGGGGAGGAAGAGTGCCTCGGCGTCCCCTACGACTCCCGCCGGCTCGGCATCCGTCGATCGCGTAGGGCGGCCTGCATGCCGGGCCGACTCATGTGCATCCGCATCAAAAACGCGGTGAGGTAGTTCTGATCGCGTTGAGTGATCTGCAGGAAGGTCACGCTGACCACGTCCGGGCTCACTCGGCGCGCCACCCGGGCCACGCTGAGCGTCTGGTCGGTGGTAGAGGGAAGCTTGAATTTGAACTGCACCAGGGTGCCCGGTACATACTCGGCGTTCGGCGCCTCCAGCTTGATGCGGGCGCCGTTCGCGCTGAGGTCGAGTATGGTGCATGGTAGAAACTGGAGCGGAGGGGCGGTGTGGAGCGCAATCCACGCCTGCTCACTGATCGTGACCCGCACATGTTGGCGCTCGGTAGCTTCGGTCGTGGGAACGGCATAGTATTGCATGCGCGGAAAGATCCCTCCTTCCACCTGCAACACCACGTCGCGTAGGCATTGCTCCACCAAGTGATCGAGAAAGAGATTGCCCCCCATGTGCAGGGTGCTCTGCCAGGCTTCCGCCAGCAGATGCACGTCACCGCCCGCCACCACTCGGCCATGGCGCAAGGGACCGCAGGTAATATCGCCCCCCGCCTCCAGAGCAGCCGGCTGTCGCGTCGTACCGGTCACGCTGCCCATCACGGCGATATTGCCGTTTTGGCTGACCACCGATGCCTCGCGCACCTGGCCCTGAATGCAGATATCCTCCGTTGCCTCCACGCAGGCGCTTTCGCCCACGGAGCCGGTGATGAAGAGGGACCCTCGCGCGGCGAGGATCGATGCCCCGGCCTGCACATCCCCCTCGTGGACGGTCATCGGCTGCACTTCCACCAGGAGATTGCGCATCGTCACCTCGCCGTCGCACATGGCGTGCAACCCGGTACCGTTGTCATTTACCGTCGTATTCGGTCCCTGGGGCAGGCGCATCTTGCGCGGCTCCCGTACGGGCACTGGCCGACCCTGTACATCCACGCCCGGCTTCCCCGGTCTCCCCGGCAACCGGCGGGCCAGCAGCGTACCGGCGCGGACCACCTGGCGGCGGCCCTGCACCTCCCCATGCTTGGGCGCGATGGGAATGGCTATCAGCAACTCGATGCGATCGTCAATGGGCGGCACGGGCGGGGTCGGGAGCGGGGAGGCGGCCGACACGTCTTTGCTCACGGGATCGTTGTCCATTGCCGTATCCTCCCCTCGCGCCGCCATTCTGCCCATTTAGCGGCAAGCGTACCACACGTATCGGGCGGGCGATAGTCTTGGCCCGCGTGCGTCCAGAGCTCGCGCGTACGTACGAATAGGATTATTCCGCGTGCCCCGCGGCACGGACTTGAGCTTACGAGGACAGGCGATTCAGTGGTCGGCCTTCAGCATGTCCTGTACATCTTGCGCGAGGGGATCGACGTTCTCCGCCAGCGCCGCGACTACGCGCTCCCGGTCTCGCATCGAGCGGTTCTGGCTGAGCTTAAACTTGCCTTCCAGGCGGCTGATCGGCAACTCGAAAGCGACGATACCACGCACCATCCTTGCCACATACTCCTCGGGTAGATCCATAATCCACGGCACGTCACGCCCCTGCTCATGCCGGTCCACCAGCGACCGCAGGTGGGCGCGCACCCGATCCTCGTCATCGACCAGGCGAGGCGTACCGTAGGCGTGTACTATCATGTAATTCCAGGTGGGCACGCTGGGATGCTCCTCGTACCAGGCCGGCGAGATATAGCCGTGCCGACCCTGGAAGATCACCAGGGCCTCCGCCTCCTCGGTGAACATTCTCCACTGCTCGTTGGCGCGAGCCATATGGGCAACCAGCGTACCCTGTTCGCCGCGCGCGGAGTCCAGAATGAAGGGCAGATGGGTGGCGAACGGGCGGCCCTCGTGCGCCGTTACCAGACTGGCGAAGCTGAATTGCCGCATCAGATCGTGCAGCAGCGCCCGATCCGTGATCTCGAACTGCTTCGGTAGATACACGCCCTCCTCCTCGGATAATCCCTACTTACCCAAGCATACCAGGCAAGATGGGCTCTCATCACGTCGTGCGCCGACCCTGGACACGCCTCACATTTGTGGTCGAGGCCGCATTCTTGGGGCGCGGGTCTCCAGGCCCGCTTGGTCCGGCCACGGGTCGTCCGGTAGCACACGGCTGCCGCGGGGGCTACGGAGGGCCTGGAGACCCGCGCTTCTATTTCGGGTCCGCGAAGCTGGTCGGCGGCATTTCCACAAATGTGATACTGTTGGCAAAATCGTCTGGGAGCGCGAGCATCTTGCTCGTCCTCCAGGTGGGGTAATCACGCTGTCGATTTCGCCAACAGTATCAAATGTGAGGCGCACCCCTACCAATAGTCGTGGACTGACCGCAATCAGGCGGCCGGCACATACGAGCGACCACGATTGGCGAGGGCGCGATAGTCTCGGATTCGCCCTCGGGTAGTCGATTCCCCGTATATTGGAAGAGAGGGTGTGCCGTGGACGGCGCTTCCCGTTCGGGAGGCATGGGTGATTGTCGATCTGACGCCGATAGGGATTGGCGGCGCCTTTCTGGCCGGCCTGGCCTCGTTTCTCTCGCCCTGCGTGTTTCCCCTGGTTCCCGGTTACCTCTCGTATCTGGCCGGCACGGCCGGCGCTCAGGCACGTCTTGCCGAGGATCCCCGCGAACTCCGGCGGCACGTGGCGCTCCACGCCCTGTTCTTCGTGCTTGGCTTCTCCCTGATCTTCGTCGCGCTCGGTGCCACCGCCAGTTCCCTGGGCGATTATCTCCGCGCCCATCAGCAAACGGTACAGCGCATAGCCGGCATCACCTTGATCGTGGCCGGCTTTCAGGTGGGAGGCGTCCTGCGCATAGTGCCTCTGCTGCGCGAACGACGCCTCACGGTCGAACGCGGCGATCCTGCCGTCCTGAAGTCCGCCCTGATCGGCATGGCGTTCGGCGCCGGGTGGACGCCGTGCGTAGGGCCGTTCCTCGGGTCGATCCTGACTCTGGCGGCCGGAAGCGCCTCGCTCCGCGAAGGAGTTGTCTTGCTTCTTGTGTACTCCTTCGGCCTGGGCGTGCCGTTTTTGATCACCGGCCTCCTGATCGACCACGCCACCCCGGCCTTCCGCCGCATCTCACCCTTTCTCCCGATCATCAACCTGATCAGCGGCGCGGCCCTGGTGATCACGGGCCTGCTTGTCCTCTCGGGCACCCTCGTCACCCTCGCCCGTTACGCGCCGTTCCTCGGCGGTTAGCGGAGCCTTATCCCACCCGCGCCACGGCGATCTCGCCGGGG
Source organism: Chloroflexota bacterium (assembly GCA_025924845.1). The sequence continues at coordinate 4,218 of JAICHN010000431.1, forward strand.
GCGAGCGTGATGCGCCGCCCGGCTAATCGGGCATGGCGGATCGGGCTCGCGCCGCCGGCCTTGGTGGGCGTTACCGACCAGAGGTCGAGCGGACCTGCCGGCATTCCGCGCGCCGTCACGCCATGGGTATGGTGCTGGTCAGAGTTCACCAAAAGCAGGCTGACCTGGCCTCCGGCGTTAACAGCGGCGGCGATCGCCACGCCCTCCCGGCGGAGGTCGCCGCCGGGATGGGCCGGAACCGGATGGTTGCCGAAGTAGCGATCCACCAGGGCATAGACCTGCGTGGCGGG
>JAICHN010000432.1 GCA_025924845.1 Chloroflexota bacterium
CATGGCGGCACGGTCGGCAAAGGCGCTCGCCAGTCCGACCTGACGCGCGCCGAATCGTTCGGGCGCGAAGGCCGCCGCCACGAAACAGCCCAGTACAGCCTCGTCGATCACCAGCGGCACGGCGATCAGGCTGCGCACCGCGAAGGCGTGAACCCAGGGCGGAAGGTCATACCAACCCGGATGATGGGCGGTATCGCGGATGTACGCGGCGGGGCCGGGCCGCGTGGGAAGCCAGGCATGGCGCCCCGGATCGGGGAGGTGAAGCACGGAGCCGGCCGGCAAGCTCGGCTCGCCGAGCATCGCTTCAAGCACGGCGTCCTGCCCACGGAACAGCACGATCGCCGCCAGGTCGGGGGCCAGACTCGCCGCTGCCTGGCGCAGAATAAGCCCATAGACCTCGGCTGGTTGCAACGCCCCGGTAAGCGCGATGCTCACCTGGGCAAGGGCCTCCGCCTCGCGGGCGCGGCCTTCCAATTCCTCGGCCAGGCGGGCTCGTTCGATGGCCAGGGCTATTTGCCGAGCCAGGGTGATCAGCAGCCCTTCGTTCTCCGGCCCAAAGGGACGCCCGGAGAGCAAGTTATCGACGGTAACCAGTCCCACCACGCGCGGGCCGGCCCGCAATGCGACCAGCAGGCTCTCGCGTACCGGCCCATCCAGATAGGGGCGAAAATAGGCTGGAGCCCTCCCCGCGGTATCGGGGATATAATAGGTTTCCTGGCCTTGCTCGAAGAGCGCTTGGTAGGCGGGAAGGTCGCGCAGCGCGCTGCCGGGGCGGAGGCTTACGGCAATCGGCACGGCCTGGGGACTGAACACCCGGCCCTGGTCGTCGGTGCCGATAACGTGGCGAAGCTGCTGAGTCTCTTCATCGTAGAGGGCGATACTCACGCGATCGTAACCCAGGTTGGCCCGAATTACCTCCGCTGCCACCGTAAGCACTTCCGCCAGGGCGCTGCAACCGGCAAGACGCTGGCCGGCGCGCTGCAGCGCCTGCTGATCCCGTGCGTGCCGCCCCGCCAACTCCCGGACGGCCCGCTCGGCCAGCTTGAGACGGAGCAGCGCTTGCACCTTGATCCGCAACGCTTGGGGGTGAAAGGGTAGGGGCAGCACGTCGTCCGCTCCCGCGTCGAGCACCGCCGCGTGCTCGGCGCCGGCGACCAGCGCCAGCATGGCCATGGCGGCACGCACGGGGTGGGCGCGCAGAGCGTCCAGCAATCCGGGATCATCACGACCGGCCGGTCCGGGCAGAATGAGCAGGTCCGGCAAGGCAAGGTCAATCGCCGCCAGGGCATCCCCCGCGTCAGCGGCCTCGCGCACCGCGAACCCGTCGGCCGAAAGCACGTGACGGATCTGGAAACAAATCGCGGGATCGTGGTGGGCGACAAGGATATCGGCGTGGGAAGACGAGGATCGTGGGCCGCTAACGTCCACTAATTCCCGCCTCCGCTACCCTACTCCGTGAGAGCCCTGGTCTCATCGGGCGCCAATACATGCATGGCGGACTTGTTCGACGGAAGAGCCAAGAACGCCAGCCGCCATTATAACATCAACCTATAGCGCCGCAATGGCCTTTCGGGTATCGAGGTGGAAAGATACGTTCGCTGAGTGAAGCAAGACCGGGGACCACGGTTCCCGGTCTTGCTTCACTCATTAGGACTTCGGCCCCACCATCTGCTCGGGGCGAACCCAGCGATCGAAATCCTCGGCGGAAACCAAACCGAGGGCGACCGCCGCCTGTTTCAGCGTACTGCCGTCCTTGTGCGCCTTCTTGGCCACCTTGGCGGCGTTATCGTAGCCGATGTGTGGATTGAGTGCCGTGACCAACATCAGGCTGTCGGACACATAGGCGTCAATCCGCTCACGCTCGGGCTCGATACCGACCACGCAGTGTTCGCGGAAATTGTGCGCGGCGTCGGCCAGCAGGCGGGTCGAGTGGAGGAAATTGTGGATGATCACCGTCTTAAAGACGTTGAGCTCGAAATTACCGCTCGCGCCGCCTACATTGATCGCCACATCGTTACCCAACACTTGCGCGACGACCATGGTGACGGCCTCGCACTGCGTGGGGTTGACCTTACCCGGCATAATCGAACTGCCCGGTTCGTTTTCGGGGATGCGGATCTCGCCGATCCCACAGCGCGGACCGGAGGCAAGCCAGCGCACATCGTTGGCGATCTTGTTCATGGCGCAGGCAAGCGTTTTGAGCGCGCCATGCGCCTCCACCAGGGCGTCGTGGGACGCGAGCGCCTCGAACTTATTCTCGGCCGTGACGAACGGCAGGCCGGTCAGTTTGGCGATCTGGGCGGCGCCGCGTTCCGCGTAGTCGCGCGGCGCGTTAAGGCCGGTGCCCACGGCCGTACCGCCCAGCGCCAACTCGTAGAGGTGGGGAAGAGTATGGTCAATGGCGCGGAGCGCGTGGTCGAGCTGCGAGACATACCCGGAGAACTCCTGCCCCAGGGTGAGCGGCGTAGCATCCTGCAGGTGGGTGCGGCCAATCTTCACAATGTCCTTGAATGCCGCCGCCTTCTCGGCCAGCGCATCGCGGAGGGCGGCCACGCGAGGTTTGAGCAGGTGCTCGATTTGCTCCACGGCGGCGATATGCATGGCGGTGGGGAACGTATCGTTGGAGGATTGGCTCTTATTGACGTCGTCGTTGGGATGGATGGGCTTCTTGGAACCCATGACGCCGCCCGCGAGCTCGATGGCCCGATTGGCGATTACTTCATTGGCGTTCATGTTGGTTTGGGTGCCGCTGCCCGTCTGCCAGACATGGAGGGGGAAATGGTCGTCCAGTTTGCCTTCGATCACTTCATCGGCGGCATGCACGATCAAATCGAGCTTCTCCGGGCTGAGCAAGCCGAGATCCGCGTTGGTGAGAGCCGCTGCTTTCTTCAGAATGCCAAGGGCGCGAATGATCGGCCGCGAAAAGCGATCCTCTCCGATGTCGAAGTAGTGGAGGGAGCGTTGGGTTTGGGCGCCCCAGTAGCGATCCACGGATACCTGGATTTCGCCCATGCTGTCGCTTTCGGTTCGGGTAGCCCCAGCGGGCGCGGAAGTGGTAGTCACGCGAGCCTCCGGTTATTGGGCCATGCCGTTCGCGAATCCCCGGTAAGCGATCGCTAGGGGACCACCCGTCCAACGGGCGTCAAGGCATGTCGAAATGTAGTATAGCCCGAGTGCCGCTTCCAACCGTGGCCGGAAGCGATACTCGGGCTATTGGGGGATGAAAATCAACGCGGAGGCTCGCCGTACCCGGTTGTTTCCAGAGTTACCGCGCGGCAACCGGATACAACGGATCGCCTAGTTGATCGGCCGGCTCACCTGCCCAGAGGCTTAGTGAACACCGTCGAAGGCGTGCACGGCATGGCCATGGACGCCGTCGTTAGCTTGGATGGTGTGACCATGGACGCCGTCGAAAGCATGAACACCATCGTTGGCATGGACACCATCGTTGGCATGAACACCGTCGTTGGCATGAACGCCGTCAAAAGCGTGGACACCATCAAAGGCATGCACGCCGTCGTTAGCGCGGATCGTACGGCCATGAACGCCGTCGAACACGTGAACGGCATGACCATGCACGCCGTCAAACACGTGGACGCCGTGTACGGCCGAGTGCACTCCATCGGCTGCGTGGGCGGAACCGGCGCCGGCTACTCCGCCTATCGCCAAGAGCGATAGAACGGCGGTAACCGCCAACCGGCGAAAAGTAGCGTTCATAGAGGGTAGCTCCTTTTGAGGATATGAACAGCTGGAGATATGTTTTCTTCGCCGGCTCGGGTGCCGGCGCTCACACAAGCCGAAACCAGGCCGGTAGGGCTTGCTTGTCCATGACATCGGTAAGCCGAGGGGGCGCACGATGAGAAGCGCAACGAGCGGTTGGCCGCGACCACAACCAGAACTCTACGTTCCCATCCCTCAAACTGCCGGCACCACGAACCAGGGCAAGCATAGCAAGGCCATCCTGGCGTGATCCTGTGTTCACTTCAAGAGGGAGCAGCCTGCTCGTGGCGCCTGGAACTCACCCAAGCACTCAACACGCGGGGCAACCCGCGGCAATGGGGTAAAAGATCCCAGGTGGAGGAACCGAATCAGCGCGGCAAATCGACCGTATGCAGGACATCGAGCAGCGACGCGTACTGCGGATCGAACTGCCGGCCTATGTTGCCGCGTAGTTCAGTGATGGTGTCCTCGGCGGAGCGGGCCTCTCGGTACGGCCGACCGACCCGGATCGCCTCATAGGCATCCGCCAAACCGACTAACTGCGCGTGAAGGGGGATGGCGGGGCCGCACAGACGATCCGGATACCCAGTCCCATCCCAACGCTCATGATGATGACGTACCGCCGCCGCCATCCCCGCCAACCGCGGCGCCTCGCGCACGATTCGCTCGCCCACGGCGGGATGGCCGCGCATGATCGTCCACTCGTGAGGCGTGAGTGGACCGTCCTTCCGCAGCACTTCGATCGGCACGGTCACTTTGCCGATGTCGTGCAGCAG
>JAICHN010000433.1 GCA_025924845.1 Chloroflexota bacterium
CACCGGAGAGTCACCTGGGGGGAGGGCCAAGCAGAGCGCCCCAGCTACCTCCGCGCACTGCTCCCAGTGCTCGCCGGCGTCGCGTGACAGGTAGAGCGCTGAGTCCGTAAGGGCGAATACCAACTGGGGGCCCGTGCCGGTCGAAGAAATCGCCAACGCGTTGATGCACGCGTCGGACAACTCCGCGCCGGTTGGTCGCCAACCGGCTCCACGATCGTCGGATCGGAAAACTCCGGCGCCATCCGTGCCCGCGAACAGCGTGTAGGACTCCCCTCCCGAAGCCGAGATAGCCAGGCATTGCACCGGCGCATCCGCCGTGGGCGATGCCGTTTCGCGCCAGGCGCGGGCGCCGTTGGGGCTGCGAAAAAATCCCGACTGCGTAGCGGCATACAACGTCTCGTCCCGGCCAAAGCCAGGTGAGATGGCCAGTGCCAGCACATTTAGATCAAGCAGCCCGAAGTTTCGCGCTTCCCAGTGCTCGCCCCGGGTTCGCGACTGGAAGATGCCGTCGCTCATCGTACCGGCAAAGGCCATGCCGTCGTGACGAAACTCCGGGGATAGGGCCAGGGCCGCGCAATGCGGTTGCCGGCCCCCGAAGTTTGCCAGAGTCCATTGGCCGCCGGCATCGGTACCGCGCAACAGGCCACCCTCCACCGCGCCGGCCAACAATAGCCCGTCATCGGCGAACGCGGGAGAGATCGCCACGGAAAAAAGCGGCACATCCTCCACCACGATCGGCATTCGCTCCCAGGCCAGGCCCTCATCGCGCGAACGATACAACCCGGACATGGTGGCCGCGAAGACCGTGCCGTCGCGGGCAAAATCGGGTGACGACGCCAGGGCCAGGACGGCGCCGCTCGACGGTTCATCCAGTGAGTTAGCGGTCATTGCCACGTGCTCCAGAAGTTGTGCGGTAGGTCTTGCTCAAGGTCGGGCTCACGGCCTGGCCTTTTTCAGAGGCTCGCGATGATGGACCAGGACATCGGCGGTCAGCAACATCGACGCGCCGCTGACCGCCGCGGCCAGCGCCCGGTGCAGCATGGGCACCGGATCGAGAATGCCCGCGGACCAGAGATCGACGAACTGCCCCGAAACAGCATCAAAACCCCAGCCCTGCGGCTGTACTCCGGCTTGCGCCACAATGGCGGACGCATCGTATCCCGCGTTCCGCGCGATCGCCGCCAACGGCTCCTCCAGCGCATGGGCCAGCGCCGCAACCGCACCGGCCTCGTCGCCTCCTGCCGCCACCTTGCGCAACGCTTGCCGGCAGGCGAGAAGCCCGGCGCCTCCTCCAGGAGCCACGCCGCCCTGTAAGGCATGGCGCATGGTAGTCACCGTACGCCGAGCGGCAGCTTTGCGCTCCTCAATCTGTTGCTGTGCATCACCACCGACCAGCAGGATTGCTACGCCGCCGATCAGTTTCCCAAGCCTGGCCCGCACTTTCTCTTTGTCCTCGGGTTTGCTCGTTTGTTGATACTCGGCTCGTACCTCCGTAATACGCTCACGGAGGGCGGCCGGATCGCCCAGTCCGCCCTGAATGCCGAAATTATGGGCATCGGCCCAGGCGAGGCGGGCCCGGCCGAGATCCTCCAACCCGATGCTTTCACCACTGATACCGCTGACCTCCGTCACCACCTGCGCGCCGGTCAGGACCGCGAGATCCTTGAGGATCTGCGTCCTTTCCGGTTCATAGGAAGGCGCTTTCACCGCGACCGAGCGCATCGTGCCGGCACGATGATTAGCGGTCAGCAGGCTCAGAGCGGTCCCGGAGACCTCATCAGCGATGATGAACAGATCACGCTGCTCCACCTTGGTGAGGCTATCGAGCAGAGGCAACAGTTGCTCGGCGGTAGTGAGGCGCATATCGGTAACCAGTACCGCGGGATTCTCCAGCCGTGCTTCCTGCCGATCCTGATTGGTGACGAAGTAGGAGGAGAAGAAGCCGGTCTCCCACTGCACGCCTTCTACGTATTGCCGGTCGAAGCCGCGAGTATAGCCGGGCTCTATCTCGATACTGCCGTCAGCGCCCACGATATCGAAGATTTCGCCCAGTAATCGTGCCAGTTCAGGATCGTGGCAGAGCGACTCCGCGACCCGGGCGATCGCCAGGTCGCCCTCCAGCGGGTGGGCCATCTCGGTTAGTGCCGCGGATGCCGCGGTCAGTCCCTGTTCCAGGCCGCGACGAAGCGCCGATGCATCGGCGCCGGCGGCGAGCAGCGGCGCGGTGTGGCGCATAATTGCCTCGAAGAGCACCGCCGTGGTTGCCCCACCGTCACCAATTGCCTCATGTACGGTCCATACGGTATGGCGAAGCAGCATCGCGCCCATATTGACGTAGGGATCGGGTAACTCAATCACCCGCCGCAGGATAGTTGCCGCATCGTCGAGTACTTCCGGAGTTCGACCCGAGGATTCCTCGTGCAACATCACGCAGCGCGCCGTGGGGCCGAGCGTCGGCCTCACCATATCGACCATCACCTTGACGCCCTGCCGTAAGGCGGCCTGCGCGGGCGCGGCGAACAGCAGGCCCGGCCCCGAGGCGGCACGCGCCGGCCATTTACCGGTGTCGGAAGCAGCGCGTACAGCCATTACCACCTCCAATTCTTGAGGGTTTCATCGCTTCTCCCTGCTTAGCCGGCGGTCTCGAAGAGCAGCAGTTCCGAGGTTAGGGCGCTCTCTAGCCGGATCAAGATGCCCTGCGTCATCAGCGAAAAGCCGGCTACGCGCACCGTCTGACCGGCGTTGTCGAAGGTCACGGCATACGTTTTCGCCACGTCCAGGCCACGCGGCCGGAAAAGATACTCGGATGCACCGGTACCGGCAAGGCGGAAGAACGCCGCGATGCCGCGCGATTGGTCGCGTGCATCCAGTTCCAGCACCCCCCAGCCGGGATGCTCGCCCGCAACCTCAGTGGGCGTGTGATGGAAGATGCGGCTCTCTCGATGGAATGGGCGGACAAAATTCTTATAGAGGTGGATCGTATGCGTCAGACGTTCCAGTTGCAGCGGGCTGGGATATATGAGACCTACGGTCGGACGTCCGAACAGAATGGTGCGTGCCTGGAAGTCTATATGTGCGCGGATGTGTGAATTCTGGCCGTCAAAGAGCCGGTCGACATGCTCGGGCGGCAGCGCCATGGTCATCCCGTTAGTGATCCAAAACGAGCGCGGCGCGATCTGCCAGTCGGTGACCCATGTGTGGTCGAAGTTCCGAACCATCCCGATGTCGGTGCGCGCGCCGCCGCTGGCGCAATTCTCAAAAATCACGGCCGGGAATCGCCGGCGCAGTCGAGCATAGATGGCATAGAGGGCCTGATAGTAACGCCAGTAGTGGTTCTCTAGGAAGCCGTTCCGTTCGTTCTGGAAACCGAAGCCCAGCGAACCCACGTTGTAATCCAGGCGGAAGAAATCAAGCTGATGCTCGGAAATCACCCGCGCGATTTCATTCTCCATCCACTCGGCCACTTCGGGCTTGGTAAGGTCGAGGTGGCCCCGAGACTGCTCACCGGTATATTGGTGCGCGACGAAATCGGGGTGTTCCGCCAGATTTTGCGCCGCCTTGGCGAACCGTTCGGCCTCCATCCAGAGACCGAACTTCATGCCCAAGGCGCTCGCTCGCTCGCGAAACGGCGCCAGTCCCTTCGGGAAGCGGCTGCCGACCGCCCAATCGCCCACCGTCTCCCACCAAGAGCTATTAGCCGGGGCGTACCAGCTGGCATCGATGAAGAATACTTCGGCGCCCAGCTTGGCCCCGACCTCGATGAACTCGAACACCCGCTCCTCGGTGATCTCCAGCTCTGGGCCAATGCCGGCCTCGACCGGCGCCGGCCGCTCCCGGACCTCCGGCAGAAAAACGCTGTGACGCAGATGGTCGTGCATGGACTGTACGGCGGTATCCAGGTCGCCCAACACCATTCCCAGATGTACCTCAGGCGTGGCAATCGTCTCGCCGGGCGCCAGCACCCGTTGCGGCGCGGGCCCTTCCGGTCCCGCCTTGAAGAACAAACTGATAGTGCTGCTCGTACGGCCATCATATTGGTCATCGTAGGCGGCATCCAGGTTGAACTCGAAGCAAAAACCGCCGGACCAGGCGAGCTGGCAGATGAAGTGCTCGCCCGTAAGCTGATTGCGCAGCACGAACATGGGATGGCGATGCGGTGCCCGGCTCAACTTGCCGGGAATGCCATAGGTCGCGGTCGGCAGGGGATGCCAGCGGAAATCACCCTCCTGGCCCCAATGCGTGCTATGCATGTAGCCGACCGAATAGAGATCCTCGCTCTCCGCGGCCTCGAAGAACTCGCGTCGGGTACTGAACTGCAGCACGCCGGTCCAGGGATATACCGCTGCAAGGTTGGCGGACGCATCGGCGGTATTGGTAATCTCCAGCCACCGGGTGAGAATCGGCGTGCCGTCCAGTACGGTATGTACACGCACCGTGATCGGGCGCACCCCGTGCTTCAATTCCACCACCACGTGCAGCTTGCCGTCGATC
>JAICHN010000434.1 GCA_025924845.1 Chloroflexota bacterium
GGTGGTGTTTTGGGGTTCTTGCCTGGGCGTGGTGCCGGGGTGCGCGCTCCAATCTTGCGCGTCCTCTTTACTCCCGGCGGGGGGCCGCCCCATGTTGCCCGCGCTCCCTGATCTTCTCTCGTCATGCATAATCCAGGTGAGACCACCCTCAGACGGCGTGCGGCACGAAACGCCGCACCTTGCCCGTCCCTGCATGGCGGTCGAGGCGCGCGACCGTGCTGATCGTGATCTCGGGCTCGCTCAGCCCCAGGCGGACCAGCGCGGCGCCGATCGTCTCCCGTACGGGACGCAGGTCCGGCGCTCCCGCTGCCTGCACCACGATGCCGGCGCCCCGTGCCGTCTGGCACACCTGGTATTCCGTCACTTCCGGAATACCGGCCAGCGCCGACCGAAACACGTGCGGATGGACCTCCACCCCGCCCGCGTAGCGGAAGTGGTCATCCAGGCGGCCCTGCACCTCCGAGATACGGCGTCCCGTCCAGGGATCCGGGTTCGGCCCGGCCGACATGCTGAGTTCGTCGGTCAGTTCGTAGCGGATCAACGGTAAGGTCTGGTTGATCACGTTGGTCAGCAGCACCTTGGCTGACGACGTACCGGTCGGGACCGCCCGGTTCACCGCATCGACCGGCTCGTACACGGCGATGTCCTCGACCAGGTGGAGGGCGGCGGCATCCGGATAGGACCAGGCGATCAGTCCTCCCTCCGAGCAGGCGTAGCAGTTGAGCAGGGGCACGCCGAAGGCCGCCGCGATGGCCTGCCTTGCCCCCGGCAGCAGCGGCTCCGCGGCAACGGCAAGCGCCCGCGGGGCGATGCGGAGTCGTCCCTCCCGCGCCTCGCCCGCCAGTCGGTGGAGCAGCGAGGGATAGCTATAGATCGTGTCGGGCTGGTAGGCGTTGAGTTCGGCCACGATCTCGGCCACGGGGAGAGTAACCGAGAGGGCGAAGTTGGATCCGACCTGGCCGGCGAAGGTGCGCATCAGCGCCCCGCTCATATGGGTCGAGTTCGCCGCCAGCACACTGGCGATCCGCCCAAGGCGGGGCGGCCCAAGCCGGCGGCCCAGCCAGCCTACGTGCCGCGCCAGCACCAACTGAGATTGAAGCCAGCCCGCGAAATCCCAGACGAAAACGCCGCGTCGACCGGTCGAACCGCCGCTGGCGATCACGTGGTACTGATCCAGCAGATAGGCGGGGCCGTGCGCGGCAACGTGCGCGAGGTGCCGATTGACCAGGTCGAGGTTCAGTCGGCGGTCGGTGACGATCTCGTCCCAGTTGGCCATCAGATCGGCCTTGGTCATCGGAGGAATTGCCGAGAGGTCATCACCACGCACCGTATCCGGGTCGATATGGCGTAGGCGGCGGGCATGCCAGGGCGAGCGCTCCTTGGCGACGCGGATCAGGGCGCGCAGCCGTGCGTCACGCACGGCGTGCAGGTCGGCCAGGGGTTGGCCCAGCTTCTCCACTTCGCCCGGCGCCTGCTCGATGAATGCCTGGAGGTGCCGTTGCCGCGCCCGATCGTAGTCGGCATCCTGCTCGATAGTTCGCCCAGCCGTCGGGCCGGCGGGGATCAGTTCCGTTGTCTCCATCATTTCGATCGGTTCCCTTTCGCTCGGACTCTTCCCGGCCCGTCACATCTCGTCCGCCATGGCGCCGTTTCAGCCCGACCGTGAGCGCGGCACGGCGCGGCAAGAGACCAGCGGCACGACGGATACCTATCGTAGTCTCGGCCGGCGCCAAGTTGTTACACACGGGGCGCGGAGCGCTTAACTCCGGCGCTTGGCGGGCATTTCGCCGTGACATGAAGGCATGGGGAGACCCGGGGTTAGGGAGCGGCGACCCTGGTGGGGCGTTTCGCCGGGAGAAGGAGGGCGCGGGACAGCCGGCGGCAGGGCAAGGTGGGGTGCCGCGCCCTACCCACCCGGCCTATGCAACCTACGTCGGCCTATGAGAGGGTCCATCTGCCGTACGGCGTCTCTGCCGGAGGGCCGGGCGCGTAATGCAGCACGGGCGGCGTGCTCAACTCCATGACCAGCGAGCCAAGGGTCATCCCGGATCCCGCGCCGGCGCGCCCTACATTGATCGGCACCGTGCAGTTGCTCAGCAACCCTTTCACCGCATCCACGGTACGGGGAGGCGCCGCGCCGCCGACCTGCCGTTCGAGGTAGGCAAAGCGCTGCTCCGAGTTAGACATGGGCGATCGGGTGTCGGCCGGTTCCGGCGCTGAGCCGGACTGCCCCGCGCGGACCCACCGGTCGTCATTGGCCAGGGGATGGTTGGTGTGATACAGGTGGGTGGATCCGCACGAATACGGCGCCGTTCTGTGGGCGGAGCACTCAAAGTCTACGATGCGATCGGGACCGCCAATCGCATAGTTCTGGCCCGAGGCATGCTGAATTGAGCGCACGAACGAAGCCGCCTCCTCCACCGTGCTCGATTCCAACCCGCGCCGCACGATACAACCGACGGGGAGGCCGTGATCGGCATACGCCAGCTGGGTGAGCGTGTTGCAACAGATCCCGATGCTTCGACTATTGAGCCCGGTCGCGCCGATCAATCCGGCGGCGGTGAAAACCAACGATTCGCCGGCGCGCTCGGGATCGCGAATAGAGAGCAGGGTTTGGGTACCGTCGTAGTACTTCGGCAGATCCATATTCTGGGCAAGCAGGGGCGGCGCACCCTCGCCGAAGATGCCTACCATGCTGCAATGCTCCTGGGGCTGGATTCCGCGCCCTAAATCGGCGCGGAATAGCCACTCCTCGTCCATCAGCTGATAGGCGTAGATGTCGCGGAAGGGGATTGCCGCTCCCTCGCCGATGCCGCGTACTTCCTCGAGCAGATGGGGCGTCCATCGCTCGATGGCGGGAAGGAAGTTGGTGCGCGCCGTGAAGTCAGCCAGGTAATCTTCGATAGGCAGGCCCACTGCCGTCTGGAGGGTCTCCTTCCAACGTCCCATTCCGTCGAGGATGATGGAGCGAAGCTCCTCCCCATGGGCGCGGCCGCGCTCGCGGGGGGATCCGGTCAGGAGCAGATACCGGGGCTCGGTCAGTGTTGTCATCAAGAACCCTCCCGCGCGAGCGTGGCGAATAGCGGATATACGGAAGCAGGCGGTCAGCTACGAGCGATACATGGGATAGAAACTGAAGACCTGGATATCGAGCGGGTTCGGCGCATAGCCCTGCAAAGTGTGCGAGAGAATGGTCACCTGGGCGGGCTCCGCCGTCCAGATGGCGGGCGGATCGACCTGGCTGGTGATGTGCTGCAGCGCGTGCGCGTCGCTGACCAACGAGGTGGGTTCGTCCGTCTTCATACGCGCCAAGAGCGCGTCAACCTGCTTGTTATGATAAAAGCCCATGTTCGCGCCCGCCGAGCCCGCCGAGGCCGAATCAACCATGACCACGGCTTCATCCCATGGGTCGTTATAGTCGGGCCACCAGGCATAGGCCATCAGATTGGGTCGAGCCGACGCGGGCGAGCTGCCGAAATAGACGCTGCCCTGCGTGGCCTGCGTCACTCCCTGCAAGGTCACGGTGAGACCGATCTGCTGAAGTTGGGCCTGGAGGATCTGCCCGGCGATGCGCTCGGTGGGATAGCCGGTGACATACATGTAGGTGAGCTTCGTACCTTGAGGCACGCCGGCCTGTTGCAACAGGGCGCGCGCCTTGCTCAGGTCGGTGCTGTAGTGGAACATCTTCGGATCGTAGCCTTTAAGAATGCTCGCGAGCGGGCCATAGCCCCGATGAGCGAAGCCCTGATAGGCTGCCTTAAGATCGGCATTGTAGTCGAAGGCATAGGAGAGGGCCTGCCGGGCCAGGGGGCTGGCCAGCGGGCCGGACTCGGTCATGGCGATGTAGTCAATTTCCGCCGCGTAAGGGGCCACGACCTTGACCGCCGACTCCTTTTGTAACGCCAGGTTATCCTGCGGAGTCAAGGCAAAGGTAATATCCGCCGTCCCACGTTCGAGCATCTCTCGTCGGGTAGCGGTCTCTGGGATCTCGAGCATGGACACCTTGCTGAAATGCCGGCCGCTCCAGCCACCCCAGTAACCGGGAAAACGGACCAGCGTCTCCTGCACGTTATGCTGCCAGTTTTGCAGCACATAGGGGCCGGTTCCCGCGTCGTGGTCGGTCACCCAGTTGTGGGCCCAGGGGTCGGCCTTGCCGGCATGCGCCTTGACGGCCACGGAATCGAGGATCAGGCCCGCGTTTTTGGAGGCCAGGGCATTGATGAACGTGTATTGCGGCTTGCCCAGATTAAAGCGCACCGTATAGGGATCGACCACGGTGATCTGCTTCTCGGGATTGGTCATATAGCGACCGAAGATATAGGAGCCGGCGAGACCGGCCAGAATGGTCCGCGCGATATTGTATTTCACGTCGTCCGCCGTCATGCAGCAGCGACCGGTATGGAAGCGGACGTTATGACGGAGGTGAAAAGTCCAGACCGATTTATCGGCATTGGTTTGCCACGAGGCGGCGAGCAAGGGCACGA
>JAICHN010000435.1 GCA_025924845.1 Chloroflexota bacterium
CTCATTGATGCGCCTCCTCGGCGCGCCGCTCGGTTGGAGGCGCGCCGGCTCTGGGCCGTATGGGCCGTCGATCCAACGGCAGGCACAGCACGAAGGTGCTGCCGTGCTCCAACTCGCTTTCCACGCGCACCTTGCCCCCGTGCGCTTCCACCAGTCCTTTGACGATGGCCAGCCCCATGCCGGTGCCGTGTACCCACCGCGTCCTCCCGGCCACGCGGTAGAACGTATCGAAAATCCGCCCCAGTTCGTCGGCTGGAATGCCGGCGCCCTGATCGGATATGGCGATTTCCAGCGCTTCCCCATCCAGGCTGTCGGTAACGAGGCGCGCCGTCACGGTAATCGGGGCGCCGGCCGGCGAGTACTTCGCCGCGTTTTCCAGGAGATTGGTGAGTACCTGTTCGATTTGCACCGCATCTAGTTGAACCTGCGGAAGGTCCGGCGGAATGCGGCTAACCACGGGGTGGGTCGCCAGGACGGGGGTCATGCGGCGCAAGACTCTGTCGATCATTTCGCCCACGTCTTCCCAGCCCAGGATCGGCTTGATGGCCCCTGCCTCGATGCGGGATAGATCCAGGAGATTGGAGACGAGGCGAGTGAGACGGTCGGCCTCGCGGTCGATATCGATCAGGAAGGCGTTCCGATCCTCTTCGCTCCATAGCACATCATCTTGCAGCAACGAACTGGACGCCGCCTTGATCCCCGCCAACGGCGTACGCAGATCATGCGAGACGGAGGAAAGCAGGGCGCTTTTCAGGCGATCGCTCTCACGCACCAGGGCCGCTGCTTGCTCCTCCCTCATGAGGCGCGCCTGCTCTAGGGCAATGGTTGCGCCATTGGCGAAGGTAGTAAGCAGTTGCTCGCGCTCCGCATTGAGTGGTCGGCCAGGGTGGGGCACCAGTTCGAGTACGCCGATGGCCCGCGCGCCCACGCGCAGCGGGAGAAGGCGGGCGCGTTCCTCTCCGGGGCGGGGACGCACCATACGATCGCTCCGGCCCGGTGCGCGGCGTACGTGACCGAGAACGCCCTCCTTACCCTCGGTCTGTACCCGCGCTACGGTGGCGGCCAGACTACGATTCTCCTCGATCCGCAGGTCGGCGGGGAGTCGCCCCGCGATACCCACCGTCTGCCCGCCCGTGCCGTCCGCCGTGGGAAGGAGGACGGCGCAGGCTTCCAGATCGAAGGTCTCGCGCAGCCGCTTGGTAAGCTCGGGCAGCATACGATCGAGGTCTTGATGCGCGATCAGCGCCATGCTCAGATCGTAGAGCGCTCTCGTGCTCCGTGCCTGGCGCACCGCATCCTGGGCCTGCCGTTGGGCGATGGTCGAAAGATAACCGACCAGGAGAGCGACCCCTAGAAAGACGACCAAGGCGAGCAGATCGCGGGCCGAGTCGATGGTCATCATGTGAAATGGCGGAATAAAGAACCAATCCCAGGCGGCGACCGCCGCGCAGGAGACGAGCGCGCCCGCCCCCGGCCCACCCACGGCCGAGGTGAGCACGACGGGGATCAGGAAGAACAGGGGAATACTCTGCGCCAAAGGACCGTTCGCCCCATGCCATGCGCTCAGAATCGGGATCAGGCATGCCACCAGGGCAAGTCCACCCACCGTGCCGGCGCGCGGGTACCGGACAAGAGGATCCAGGCCACCCAGCCTGCCCCTCCCGAATTGAAGGGCGGTATGCGCCGACCACAACGCCATGAAGCCGTCTCCAAAAAACCACGCTTGACACTACTCTACCTCATACGTACACTCCGCTACAGCCGGCCATCAGTACTGAAGCCGATACTTCCTCTTACCTGAGCGTAACCTGGCCTCGTATCGGATTGTGGGCTGGCGAGCCCATGTAGACAGCGAGGTGATCACCACGAGCGAACGTTTGCTGGATGTGACCGGGTTGC
Organism: Chloroflexota bacterium; assembly: GCA_025924845.1. The sequence continues at coordinate 1,900 of JAICHN010000435.1, forward strand.
GGACGGTCTTCCGCTCCTCCCGAGGGCTGGTGCATGCGGTTAACGGGGTCAGTTTCCAGGTCGATGCCGGCGAGGTCGTGGGGGTGGTCGGTGAATCCGGATGCGGCAAAAGCGCCACGGCGCTCTCCGTCATGCGGTTGATCCCCAATCCCCCAGGCCACATCGCCGCGGGCTCGGTGCGCTATAAAGGTCGGGATCTGTTGACGCTCGGCGACCGCGCCATGCGTGACCTCCGCGGCAAGGAGATCAGCATGATCTTTCAGGATCCTATGACCTCGCTCAATCCAATGCTGCGAATCCGGCGCCAGATGACCGAAGGCATTCGGCTGCACATGGGCCTGAGCAAGCAGGCGGCCCTGGAGCGGGCGATCGAGATGCTGCGCCTGGTTGGTATCCCCTCGGCCGAGCGCCGGATCCACGACTATCCGCACCAATTGAGCGGCGGTATGCGCCAGCGCGTGGTGATCGCCATCGCTCTCTCCTGTAACCCCTCGTTGGTGCTGGCCGACGAGCCGACCACCGCCCTCGACGTGACGATCCAGGCCCAGATCCTGGAGTTACTGCGCCGCACCATGCGCGAACGCAACGCCGCCGTCATGCTGATCACCCACGACCTCGGTGTGGTGGCCGGCATGTGCGACCGGGTGCTGGTGATGTACGCGGGCTCGATCGTCGAGGAGGCCACGCGCCGCGAGATATTCTACAACCCACGGCATCCCTATACGCTTGGTCTGCTGCGGTCGGTGCCGCGCCTGGATCGGGTTCGCGCCGAGCGACTGCCGCAGATCGAGGGTCTCCCGCCCGATCTGGCGCGGCTGCCTCAGGGCTGTCCCTTCCAGGCGCGCTGTCCGTTCGTCACCGAGGTGTGCCGTCAGGAGATGCCTCCCCTGCGCGCCGTTGATGCCAACCATCGCGTGGCCTGCCACCACGAGGTGAGGCGCGCGGACGTGGCATAGCATGGAAGCGCGAGGTGGGACGGCGAGCGAAGAGCGGCTACTGCTCGCTGATCCGAACGGCAATCATCACGGGGAGCGATCCCCCGGCGCCGCACTGCTCCAGGTGCGCGAGTTGCGTACGTATTTCCCCACTGGCCGCCATGGGCTGTTCGGCGCGCGCGGCGCGGTCAAGGCGGTAGACGGTCTGACCTTCGATATCTTCAAGGGCGAGACGTTGGGCCTCGTCGGCGAGTCGGGCTGCGGCAAGAGCACCACGGGGCGCGCGATCATTCGCTTGATCCGGCCCACCGCCGGTCAAGTCTTCTACGACGGGCGCGATCTCACCAAGATCTCCGACCGAGAGATGCGCCGCCTGCGACAGCGCCTGCAGATCATTTTCCAGGATGCCTACGCGTCGTTGAGCAGCAGAATGCGCGTCGAGACGATCATCGGCGACGCGCTGGCCATTCATGGGCTGGCGCATGGGCCTGGGCGTGCGGCGCGGGTACGAGAATTGCTGAGGATTGTCGGCCTCGATCCGGCGTTCGCCGGCCGCTATCCGCACGAGTTTTCCGGGGGACAGCGCCAGCGTATCGGCATCGCGCGCGCCCTGGCCGTGAAGCCGGAGTTCATCGTTTGCGACGAGCCGATCTCCGCTCTTGATGTGTCAATTCGTGCCCAGATCATTAATTTGCTGGAAGACTTGCAACGCGAATTCGCCCTTACTTATCTGTTCATCGCCCACGATCTGGCGGTGGTTCGCCACATCTGCGACCGTGTCGCCGTGATGTACCTGGGCAAGTTCATGGAGTTGGCGCCCAATTCGGCGCTCTACGGGGAGCCGCTGCATCCCTACACCCGTTCGCTGATCTCGGCGGTGCCGGTGCCGGACCCTGATCTGGAGGATTCGAGGCAGCGGGTAATTCTGGAAGGTGACGTACCCTCCCCGGTCAATCCGCCCACCGGTTGCGTCTTCCACACTCGTTGCCCGATCGCTCGGGAGCGGTGCGCGCGCGAGGTGCCCGAATGGCGGGAATTGGGGACGGGCCATTGGGTGGCCTGTCATTATGCCGGTGAACCGCTGGTGCCGACTAGTTCCGGCCGCCCGGTCGTCCAGATTGAGGCCGCGCGATACTCTCAAGTAGAGGGAGGCGCCACGCGCTGATGAACAGTCGCCTGCCGCGCCGCGAGTCATTCTCGTATCGCCGCCATGATCGGGCCGCGAAGCACCCGACCGCCTCTGGTTTTGGAAGGAGCATATAGATGGTTCCCCAGCCGCCGGCGGCATTGGAGAGGCATGGCGTCGACCAGGGTGAGCTTGAAGAGCTCGATCCGGGGGTATGGCGGCGCATGTGGCGCAGCCTGCGCCGGGACCGGGTGGCGCTGATCGGCGCCTTCATCGTGCTGGCTTTCGCCTTCATCGCCGTGTTTGCCCCGGCCCTCGCCCCACACAGCCCAAACTTTCAGTTTGGCGATGGACTTACCGATCAAGGAGCGCCCCTGCCGCCGGGCGGCCATTACCTTCTGGGGACCGACGACCTGGGCCGCGATCTCTTGAGCCGGCTGATCTACGGGGCGCGCGTTTCGCTGACGGTCGGCATTCTAGCCAATGCCCTGGCCATGGTAATCGGCGTGACCATCGGCTCA
>JAICHN010000436.1 GCA_025924845.1 Chloroflexota bacterium
ACGCCGATGATTCCCAGTCCGACCAGCGCGACCCGATCGGCGTCGCGCCAGGGGCGGCGAGCGGCGCTGGGGGCGGACACCCGCCCATTGCCTGGCTTTCCGCTTCGGGCACGTATAGGTGGCGACGCGGTTGCCTGTGTTCTAGCTGACGTAGGTTTCCCCCCGCTTGTAGGGGCATCCCATGTGGGTGCCCTTGACGGCCTGAACCAAGGCACCCACAAGGGATGCCCCTACGGAACGGCCAAGGCATTCGGGCCGACCTGTACTAACCACGGGCGCTTACCGCGCCTCGACCGGCTCGGCCAGAGGCGCCAGCCCATACCAGTCGCGGCCCCACTCCAGGTCTACCTTCACCGGAACATCGAGGGGCATCGCCTGTTCCATGGTTTCGCGAACCAGCTCAGCTGTTTGATGTAGTTCGCTCAGCGGTACACGGAGCAAAAGCTCGTCGTGGACCTGCAAGATCATCCGCCCGCGCAATCCGGCCGCCGGGACGCGCTCGGCCAGGCGAATCATCGCTATCTTAATCATGTCGGCGGCGGTCCCTTGTACGGGCATATTGATCGCCTGGCGCAGCGCCTCCTCGCGCAGGTTGCGGATCGGGGAAGCGACCTCGGGCAAATAGCGGCGCCGGTTGAGGAGGGTGGTCACGAACTGGTCGCGCTGGGCCTGCTGCCGGGTGCGCTCCATATAGGCATGAAGCCCACTATAGGTCAGATTGTATTGCTCGATAAAGTCGCGCGCTTCCTGCTGGCTGACCCCGGCTCGCGGCGCCAGGCCAAAGGCGCTCTGTCCGTAGATGATGCCGAAATTCACCGTTTTGGCCAGGCCGCGCATGGTGCTGGTCACCTGCTCTACCGGCACGTTAAAGACCAGGGCCGCCGTCACCGCGTGAATATCCTGGTCCTTGCGGAACGCCTCCATCAAGCGCTCGTCATGCGAGAGGTGGGCGACGATGCGCAACTCGATTTGCGAATAGTCGGCGGCCAGAAGCACCCATTCCGGGTCGCGCACCACGAAGGCGCGCCGGACCCTGGCCCCCAGTTCACTCCGCACCGGGATATTCTGCAAATTGGGTTCGGACGAGGAGAGGCGGCCAGTGGCGGCCACGGTCTGGTTGAAGCTGGTGTGAACGCGTCCCGTATCGCGATTGACCAGGGCGGGCAGTCCCTCGACATAGGTGGACCGCAACTTGGTCAGTTGGCGGTACTCAATCACCAGGTCAACCACCGGATCCTTGCCGCGCAGGCGATCCAGTACATCGAAATCGGTGGAATAGCCTGTCGCCGTCCGCTTCCCAGGCTGCAAGCCGCGCTCGCGAAAGAGTACCGCCTCGAGTTGTTTGGGTGAATTGATATTAAACGGATGGCCGACCAGGTCGAAGATACGCGCCTCGATGGCGGCGAATGCTTCCTGTAACTCGCCGGACATGGAGCGGAGGAACGCAATGTCCAGTTCCACGCCCTCGATCTCGATGTCCGCCAGCACCGATACCAGGGGCATCTCCACCTCGGTGAACAACGCCCACTGGTCCTTCTCGCGCAGTTCGGGCTCGACGGCAAGGCGGAGGCGGAGCGTCATGTCGGCATCGGCGGCGGCGTAGGCCGCCGAGTCGAGGATGGGCGCCTCGGCCATGGTGCGCTGATGCTTCCCGGTGCCGATCAGTTCGGTGATTGGCGTCATGTGGACGCCGAAGCGGAGGGCGGCCTGATCTTTGAGGCCGAGGCCGCGCTGAGCGGGGTTGAGCACGTAGGCGGCGATCATGGTGTCGATGGTGATTCCACGCAGATCGTAGCCTTGGCGGCGCAGCACCACCAGGTCGTACTTGATGTTGTGGCCGATCTTGGGCGCATCCTCGCGTTCGAACCAGGGACGAAGCGCCTCCAGAACCTGCGTGCGCGGCAATTGAGTGCCTTCAAGATGACCGACCGGAATGTAGTAACCGATCCCCGGCTCGGTGGAGAGTGCAATCCCCACCAAATCGGCGCTGATCGGATCCTTACCGGTGGTCTCCAGGTCAATGGTCCACTCTCGCCCCTGATCCAGGCGGGCGACCAGGCCGCGCAGTGCCTCCTCGGTATCGATCACATACGCCGCGGTGGGAGACGTGTCGACCTGGACCGCTTCGGTTCCCACCGCGCTGTTCTCTTCGGGAGTGGACAGCGACGGCATGCTCGTGATCGCCTCTCCGCCAACCGTGGTGCCGGCAAGCGGCACCTCTGCCGTCGCCGGTTCGGAGGCCAGATCAAAGAGGGTGGGCGGCGCGGCAACGGCGGCACGAGGCGGCGTAAAGGCGGGGAGCGGCGCGGCGCTGGGCCGGCCGGGAACCGGCAATCGCTCGATCATGCTGAAGAACTCGAGTTCGGTGAAGAGCCGGAAGGCATCATCACGATCGTAGTGCCACAGCTCGCCGCGCGACAGATCGAGCTCGACCGGCACGTCGGTGACGATAGTGGCCAGATACTTGCTGGCGATAGCCTGCGTATTGCGGCCCTCAAGCAGCTTCCTGGTGCGTTCGGGCAACTCGTCGGCGTGCGCGAAGAGTTCCTCAACCGTGGAAAACTGAGTGAGCAGTTTACTGGCTGTCTTGGCGCCGATGCCGGGCACGCCGGGGATATTATCCGACGTATCGCCGACCAGCGCCTTGTAATCGGGCAGGTGATTGGGAGTCAGTCCGTAACGCGCTTCCACGGCGTCGGCATCGTAGAGCGAGGTGGTGGTGGGGCCGCGCCCGGGTGTAAGGACACGCACGTGGGGACCAATCAGTTGCAAGGTATCCAGGTCGCCGCTCAGGATGACCGTCTCCACGCCCTGCGCGGCTGCCTGGCAGGCCAGCGTGCCCAGCACGTCGTCCGCCTCGAAGCCCGGCACCTCGTAGATCGGGAAACCGAAAACGCGCACCATCTCGCGCACCCGCTCCGCCTGCACCACCAGAGACTCCGCCATGGGCGGTCGGTGCGCCTTATATTCGGCGTAGTGCTCGTGCCGAAAGGTGGGAATAGGAAGGTCGAAGGCCACGGCGGCATGGGTAGGGGCCTCGGTCTGGAGCACTTTGAGCAGCACGCCCGCAAAGCCGAATATGGCGTTGGTCGGCTCGCCGCGCGAGGTGGTCATGGTCGTATCGCTGGTGGCATGATAGGCCCTATACAGCAATGCGTGGCCGTCAATCAGCAATAGCTTCGCCATTTTTAAGGAAAACGCCCCTTCACCCTTGCCGCTCGCTTGGTAGACACGCATTAATGATAGAACATCGAGGGGGCTCGTCACGCCGCTCAGGCGTGCTTAGCGCCCACGGTGCGAACCGCGTCGGCGAAGATCTCGAAGCCCCGATCCAGATCGGCCTGACTGATGTTCAAGGCCGGGATGAACCGTACCACGTGGTCGTGCAGCCCGCAGGTGAGGAGTAACAGTCCATTGGCCAACGCATGCTCGCGCACCGCCTCGGCGGCCTCGCCGTTGGGGGACTGGTCCGCGTGGACGAACTCCGCCGCGGTCATCAGGCCCAGCCCACGCACCTCGCCGATCACGGGCTGTGCCGCTTGCAACGAGCGCAAGGACTCGCGCAGCCGTTCACCCATGCGCGCCGCGTTGTCAATCAGCCCCTCTTCGCGGATTACATCGATGGTGGCGCAGGCGGCTGCACAGGAGACGGGGTTACCGCCAAACGTGCTGCCGTGAGCGCCCACCGACCAACGATCCATGATCTCGCGCCGACTGCTGATCGCGGAGAGGGGGAAGCCGCTCGCAATCGCCTTCGCCATCACCTGAATATCGGGCACCACCCCGGAGTGCTCGCCGCCCCACCACTTGCCGGTGCGGCCAAAGCCGCACTGCACCTCATCGAAAATGAGCATGATGCCGTACTGGTCACAGAGATCGCGGAGGCCGCGCAAAAACTCCGGCGGCGCCGGAATATAGCCGCCCTCGCCCTGAACCGGCTCGATCAGTATGGCCGCCACATTGCGCGGATCGATCGTCCGCTCAAACTGGCGCTTGAGAAAGGCCAGGCATTGCTCAACGCACTGGTCGGGCGCGTGGCCCAGGGGACAGCGGTAGGGATGCGGGAACGGGGCGAAGTAGGTCGAGGGCACAAGCGGCTCGTATCCTTCGCGGTAGTGTACTTTCGATGAGGTGACGCTGAGGGCGCCAAGGGTCCGGCCATGGAAACCGCCCTGAAACGCCACGACGATGGGCCGGCCCGTCACATACTTGGCGAGCTTCAGCCCGCCTTCGACCGCTTCGGCCCCGCTATTGGCCAGAAAGGTCACGTTGAGGTCGCCGGGCGTGATCTCGGCCAGCTTCGCGGCCAGTTCGATGTTGGGGCCATAACTTACCGCGGTGGCGGACGGATGGATCAGCTTATCAACCTGGGACTTGGCCGCCTCGACTACTCTGGGGTGACAATGACCGGTATTGACCGAAGCGATGCCCATCACAAAGTCGAGGTAGCGGCGGCC
>JAICHN010000437.1 GCA_025924845.1 Chloroflexota bacterium
CAAGACCCGGCCTTTCGCCGGAAGTTGTTGGAGAACCCGGGAGAGGCCCTGGAGGCTTCCGGCTTCGCCCGGGAACTTGAGGATTTAGAGCAGGATATTTGGGATTCCCCGGAAGTCATGGGCTATGGTTGCACGGATACCTGCTTTAATCGCTGGACCTGTCTCAGCGCCAGTTGCTACATCACCGCCTGAGGCAGGTCCGGACTTCCGGCTGAACGTACACCAGGAAATGAGCGTGAGACGATGAGTAACGAGCAGGTGGCGGTACTCCCGCCGGCGGACAACGGAAGCCGAGTAGGCGATCTACGCCTGCCGGCGGCGCCCCAGCGATCGCCGTGGGATGATCGGCCCGCCCTGGGGGAGCCGACGCGGGAGTCGTTCCTTCCCCTCGTCAAGGAGCTTCTTGGCACCGATGATCCGCGAGCGGCCGGCTGGTCCATTCGAGAGGACTCGTCTGTAGGCGCCCGCTGGATCCATGCCGCGAGCGATCGGGCCCGTACGCCGGTCCAGGGCTGGAAGCTGCATGTCTCCGCCACCGTGGTCTCGGCGGAGGATGTGCTGCGCCGCGTCCTGCCCATCCTCCGCCGAGACTACGTGTGTTTCAAGGTTGCAGGTTCACCGGTCATACTGCATGCCCTCAATCAAGCTGAAGGACAGCTCAGCCAGATCGGCAAGTTTATTACGATCTATCCAAACGACGACGAGCAGGCGGTGCGCCTTGCCGCGACGCTTGACCAAGCTACCCGAGACCTGCGCGGGCCCGCTATCCCCTCGGATCGGGCCCTGAGACGGGGCAGCCTGATCCACTATCGGTACGGCGGCTTCAGCGATCAGTATATCCAGACCGCGTTGGGCGAAATCCTCCCGGCCCTCGTCACCCCGGACGGCGCCCGCGTGCCGGATCGGCGCCTCACCTACTATCAGGCGCCGGAGTGGGCGGTGGATCCGTTCATCGCCGCCGGATTCACCGATGAAGAAGGAGAACAGAGTAGGTGCATCGGTGATTCCTATCTCATCGTCACCGCGCTGCATCGATCACCGCGAGGCATGGTATACCTGGCGATCGATCTCCGCGCCGGCCGCCGTTGCATCCTCAAGCGCGCCCTTCCGGGAGCGGCGCTTGGTACGGACGGCCTAGACGCGCGCGATCGGCTCCGCCACGAGGCGCGCATGCTGGAGCGCCTGGGAGAGAATCCTGCTTTTCCCACCCCGTATGACTTGCTGCCGGAGGGTGATGACCTCTATCTGGCCATGGAGGACATGGACGGCGTGACCCTTGAAGCCTACGTGGGCGAACGAATCGCCCAGGGTTGTTGCTTGCCCAACCGACAGGTGGTGGATTGGGGCCTGCAGTTGGCCGAGATGCTCGGCGCGGTTCATGCCGCCGGCTTTGTCTACCGCGATCTGAAATCGCCCAACCTGATCGTTGGTCCAGGCGAGCAGCTACGGCTGATCGACTTCGAACTGGCGCACGAAATGACCGCACCCATCCCGATCCGCGCCTATGGTACGCGCGGCTACGTCTCGCCCCAACAAGCGGCAGGCGAAGCGCCGCGCCTGGAAGACGACATCTATAGCGTGGGCGCTCTGTTGTATTTTATGGCCACGGGAGCGGAGCCATCGCTTGCTCCACGGCAGTTCGACTTGCCGAACCGCCCGATCAGGGTGTTGAACCCTGCCATACCTCCGGCTCTGGAGCGGGTGATTGTGCGCTGTCTGGATCCCGATCCGCAGCGGCGGTTTGCCTCAATGGCCGCGCTCGGTCGGGCGCTGCAAGGCGTGCGCGACGAGTCGGCGGCCGATGTCCTGTCCGTTTGTCTGCCTGCGTACGATTCTGAACCGGAAATACGCACGCGCTGTGGCGACCTGGCGCGCCGACTGGGCGATACGCTGTGCGCGACGGCGCAACCTTCGCCCTTCGGCGAGGGAAAGATGTGGATTAGCTCCCATTATCTCGGGGCCGGCATTCGTTCGCGCGACCTCAACGTGGGAAGCGCCGGTCCCGTCCTCGCCCTGGCCGATCTGGTTTCGACCTTTGACGATGCCGAGCACCGCGCGGTGCTGGCGGACGGCGCGCGCCACCTGCTCACGGCGCCTCGCCTGGAGAGGGATCCGCTGCCCGGTCTGTATATCGGCGAAGCAGGGATCGGCGCGGCGCTGCTGCGCGCCGGTCAGGTGCTCGGCGATCGGGCGCTGATCGCGGCGGCCGAGGCGCGAGGACGCCTGGTGGCGGCCCAGCCGCACCGTTCCCCGGATCTCTTCAATGGGACCGCCGGACGCCTGCTGTTTCATCTCCTGCTGTGGGACGAAACCAACGCGGCGGAGCATTTGCGTGCCGCCGGCGAGGCCGGCGAGGCGCTGCTTGCCATGGCGGAAGGAGCCGAGGGCGCCCTGGAGTTGGATTGCGGCTGGCCGATCCCGCCCGGCTACGGCAGCCTGAGCGGCCGGGCCTTACTCGGCTACGCGCACGGCGCCGCCGGCATCGCGGACGTCCTGCTCGATCTCTTTGAAGTCACCGGCGACGGGCGCTTCTTGACGCCGGCGCGCGGCGTCGCGCGCCGGTTGGCCCGCCGAGCCGTGCCCGCCCTGGATGACGAGAGCGGGCGGGATTGGCCCGAGGGCGAGGGAGGAATTGGAGCCCGGCTCTGGTGCCATGGGGCGGCGGGGATCGGCCGATTCCTGCTCCATGCGGCCCAACTGGACCTTGTGCCGGAGGCGGCCGACTTGGCGTGCCGGGCCGCCTGGACCGTTGTCCGCGGCGCCCGTGCCGTGGGACCGGTGCAGTGCCATGGCCTGGCGGGCAACATCGAGTTCGCGCTCGACGCGCGGGCCGTGTTGGCGGACCACCCTACCTATGATCGTTGGCTGTGGTCCCTGGCTCAGCTCCTGGAAGCCTTCGCGTCGGAGCGTGACGGTCTACTGATGTTCCCCTCCGAATCACCGGGCACGTTCAGTCCGGACTACATGGTGGGCTACGCGGGGATTGCGATGTGTCTCCTGCGCCTGAACGATCCCGAGCGGCCCCCTCAATTGAGCCGGCGAGGTTTTCGCCCGCAACCGAACCCACCGCGACTTTTGTCGCAACGAACCTTGCCATGACCCTTTAGGGTCAGGATCAAGGATCAACGTAGGGTAGAAACAACACCCGGAAGGGGGGTGATTAAGCAGCGCATATTCCTCTCGCGGCATGTGGAAACGATACGACAGAGGCGGCAACGCCTGAAAGGAAGAACATCATGAGTCAGCCGACCGGGCAAGATTTCGCACAGGTAAAGGCGAAGGTCAATGAGATCGCGGCGCAGGCCAAGGCGAACCCCGCCTACCTCCAGGAACTGCGCGCCAACCCCCGCCAGACGCTGCTGGCGGCCGGCCTGCCGGATGGCGCGGTGGACGATGTCCTGAGGGAGGAAGGCGTGGGCGACGTGCAGGGCTACATGAAGTGCTGGCTTACCTGCATGACCACCAATCAGTGCGGTCTTACCATCAGCACCTGAGAGCGGCTCCTGGTCCAGCCGAGTAAGCGCCGGCTGCTACCGCCCGCTTGAAAGCCTTCACTCCGCATAGTACCGAGGCGTGAACGGGGAACATGAAAGCTACACTTTACGGAAAGATAGTCGGACCGGCCATCGCCGTGGTCGGCGTATGGGATCCCCTGCTGCACGCGCATCAAGAACTCTTCGAGCGTGTGTATTGCCAGGCACGCCGGAACGGCCTCACGTCGTTGGCGATCGTGATCGATCCCGATCCCGCCCTGGTGATGCGAGGCGCCGCCAAGTGGCCGGTCTTCGACGATGTACGGACCCGCATCCAGCGGTTGCGTTCGGCGGGGATCGACGCGATCCTCCACCTTCGCTTTTTCCAGGACGATCTTAACGCCGGCGTCGCCGAGTTCTTTAGCCTGGTAGACACCCATGCGACACTCGCCGAGCTCTGGCTCGGCGCGCATCAATCGATTGGGCGTGGTCCAAACGGATCACAAGAGGCGATCCTGGCGGCCGCCGAACAGCGCGGCATCCAGGTACATCGCTTACCACTCGTCAAGATGCTTCCCCCACCGTACGAGATCAGGCAGAGCCTCGCCGCCGGTCGCGTGGCCGAGGTGGTCAGTTGGGTTGGACGGCCCCCCATCCGCAGCCGTCCGCGATCCGACACGCGGCGCCTTGCCTGGTGTCCCGGACGCTATCAGGCCCTGCCCATGGCAAGCCTGAGCGCGCCGGCTGCCGAATCGCCCATGGAGATCGAACTGGTCAACAAACCGCGGGGACTGCCGACGTTCCAGTGGCCGGATCGAGACGTCAAGTATCTGGCCTTCGTGGCTGGGCCGGCTGATCGGTGCTAGTAAAGGGTAAACGTTGGCATACGTTTCCTCCCGCTTGTAGGGGCACCCCGTGTGGGTGCCCTCGGTGGCCCCAATAAGGGCACCCCCCAGGGGTGCCCCAACAAGCG
>JAICHN010000438.1 GCA_025924845.1 Chloroflexota bacterium
CTGGCGCCCGACCTGCCGACTGACTTCGCGGCACGGCTGGACGCGGGCGCTGACGCCCCACGTGTCTATGCCGTGCTCGACGAGGCGAACGAACGTCCCTGCTCGCTCTCGGCCATCCTCACGGCCGGCCTACACTACAAACTGCGATATAGCGTGCCCTTAGGCGAGTCGCTCATGGCGAGCAGCGCGTCGTGGACTGATGCGCTCGACCCCTTTGCCGCCCACGTCCATGAGCGGAGCGCCCTGCTCCTTCAGTCGATCGAGGCCGCGTATGTGCGGCAAATGTTCTCCAGTCGGCGGGACGAATGAGTATCCTCAATGAACGGCAGATTCTGCGGCGTCTCTTGATCGACCGCGACGTGGTTGTGACGCCGATCGTCAACCTGGCCACTCAGCTTGGACCCACCTCGCTGGACGTGCGGCTAGGTACTCGGTTTCAAGCCCAAAAACGGAACGCGCTGCCCTACATCGAGCCGTTGCAGGACGAGCAGGCCCTGCGCGCCGACATCGCCGCCTACACGCAGGATTATGTGGTGCTCCCCACCGAGCCGTACGTGCTGCACCCCGGCGATTTCGCGCTCGCCTGCACCCTGGAGTTCATCCGCCTGCCCGCCGACCTCTCGGCCCGCCTGGAAGGGCGGAGCAGTTGGGGTCGCCTGGGCCTGCAGATTCATTCCACGGCGGGCTTCGTGGACCCCGGCTTCTCCGGAGTGATCACCTTTGAACTATCGAATTTGGGTAAAGTGCCGATTCCCCTTTATCCTGGTTTGCGTATCGGCCAGTTATGCTTCTATACCGGGGAAGCGAGTGCCATTCCCTACCGAACTAAGAAATTGACGAAATACGCGGGGCGGATTGCGCCGATGGGAAGCGCCTTCTACCTCGATCCCGAATACCGAGCGATTCGCCATGAGCAGCAAGCCGAGCAGGACCGGGCCACCGACCCGTCCGTCTCTTAGACGCCGGTTCGACCGCCCTAATTACGCGCCCCAGCGCGGCGCCCCGCCCCCGCGCCGAGTGCTGCCGCGCCGTTTAGATCGGCCTGCCTTCCAGCGGGGCGGCGCCACGCGCAAGATCGATAGCTTCTTGCGCTTCGGTATCTTCCTAGGCGTGCTGGTTGTACTCGGCGGCGCCACCGCCGTATTTCAGCACGTCTACGCCGGGCGCGTCAGCCCGCATGTCAGCGTGGGCGGCATCGCCCTGGGCGGCGTTTCGTTGGATGACGCCTCCTCGTACCTGACGCGAAGAGTGGATCAACGGGATCAGCGGCCGATCGTGCTTCACCTGAATCTCCCGGACGGGCAACGAAGCTTCGAGGTGAACGCCCGCCAGTTTCACGCCTCCTACAATCTGCGGCCGCCGCTTGCCGCGGCCAAGGCTGATGGACACAACAGCGACGCGCTCACCAACCTGTGGAACCAACTCAACACGGTGGTGCAGGGCCACGACTATGCCATTCAAGGCACACACGACCAGCAAGCCGTCGTGAACTATATCGCCGCGCTCGATAAACAGATCGATATACCACCCCTGCCCGCCCAGGTCGGTGTGCAAAACGGTCAGGTCGTGATCACCCGTCATATGCAACCGGGGACGATCATCGATGCCCCGGCCGCCGCGCGTCTCCTCTCCACGGTGATCGACGGTCATGCCGTCTACGATGTAACGCTGCCTCTGCTTCGCATAAGCGCTCCAGTGGATGACACGGTAGCTCAGGAAGCGGTGGACGAGGCGCGAACGTTGCTCAGTCAGCCGACCTACTTCAGCTCGGTGAATAAAGTGCGCGCCTGGTATCTGACACCCAAGCAGTTGGTCCGCCTCCTCTCCTTCAAGAGCACCAACAGCAAAAAGACCGGCCCGCGCATCGTGCTCCATCTGGATGCCAAACGCTTGCGCGTGACTATGGCGCCCATCGCCGCCGCCGTCGATCGCGCCCCAATTCCTACCGTATTCACCGTGGCCGACCTCAACGGCACCGTCACCCCGGTGCCCCAACCCGATGGACCAGGCACCTTGATCGACTATGACCGCATCGGACCGGCGATCCTCACCGCGGGTTCGACCGATCATACGGTGATCATTCCGCTGGTGCATCCGCGGGCCAAGTTCGATCTTCAGGCTGCGCGAAAACTCAACTTCAACACGGTGATCGGCGAGGGTCCCACCGACCTGGGAGGCGCCTCGGCAAGTCGCATTCACAATGCCACGGTCGCCGCCAACGCACTCAGCAACATCCGCCTCAAGCCGGGCGCCGTGCTCTCCGTAGCCCAGGCGCTCGGTCCGATCACCAAGGCTCGGGGCTACGAACCCGGCTTCAATGAAATGGGCAAACTGGATATCGCCGGGGCGGGCGGCGGGGTGACTCAGGTCGCCTCGGCACTCTTCCAGGCTGCCTTCGCCGCCGGCCTGCCCATCCTCGACCGTTTGCCCTATCCCAACCTTACCGCCTTCGACGGCCCGCCCGGTACCGGAGCCCAGGTAGCAGCACGTGGCGAAGGTCCGGATCTGGTGTTCCAGAACAATACCAATCACCTCATTCTGATAAATGTCACGGTGACGCGCGACCACGTCACGGCGTATCTCTTCAATAACGGAGAAACGCAACGCACCGTGCGCATGACCGGGCCAACCGTACAATTAAACCAGGATGGCAGCATCGACGCCTCGATCAGCCGGGTTGTGCGCGGGGACGTCTCGCTCCAGGACAGCATCGCCACCCACTACAAGGCCGTCGATCCCTATCCCTGAGCAAATGGACGAGCCGGTCACACTGCTGTCCTTGCGTGCTACACTGCATGGTGCTTTGATGAGTGAAGAAATCACCCACCTACCACCCGAACCGCGCATGCACCCGTTTCTTGCCCGCCTTGCCCAGGGTGTGGTGGTGTGCGATGGCGCCATGGGCACGCAACTATACGCCCATGGCGTGACGTACGAGCAGTGCTTTGACTTTCAGAATCTTGAACAGCCTGCCCTGGTAGAACGCATTCACCGCGCCTATCTGGATGCGGGGGCACAGGTGCTGGAAACCAACACCTTCGGCGCCAACGCGCAGCGCCTTGCCCAGCACGGCCTGCAGGACAAGGTGCATGCCATCGCGCGCGCCGGGGCGCGGATCGCGCGCGCGGCGCGGGAGGTAGCGGGAGTCGATGCCCTGGTCGCCGGCGCCGTTGGTCCGCTCGGCAGCTTGCTCGAGCCCTACAGCGCGATCACGCTGCCCCAGGCGCGCGCCATGTTCCGTCAGCAAATTGAGGCCCTGGTCGAGGGCGGCGTCGATTTGCTCATCCTGGAGACGTTCTCCGATTTGCGCGAAATTACCGAGGCGGTGCGCGCGGCGCGGGCGGTATGCGACTTGCCGATCGTGGCGCAGATGACCTTTACCGAGGAACTCTTTACCCCTACCGGGCAATCGCCGGAAGGGGTGACGCGCGGCCTGGATGAGTTAGGAGTGGAGGTGATCGGGGCCAATTGCAGTGTAGGACCGCAAAGCATGCTGGCGATCATCGAGCGCATGAGCCGCGTCACCACTCGTCCACTCGCCGCCCAGCCCAACGCAGGCCTGCCCTCGAATGTAGCCGGCCGGCTCATTTACCTGACATCGCCCGGCTATATGGCGGACTACGCCCTGAAAATGGCGGGGGCGGGGGCCCGCCTGCTTGGCGGCTGCTGCGGTACCACCCCCGCCACGATCCGGGTCATGGCCGCGGCGCTGACCGAGGAACGCCGGGAGACGCGCCGCGAATCCGGCCCACTCGTCGTGCCGGCCGTTCTGGAACCGCGGATCGAGGCGGCGGAGGCCGAACCAGGGGAAGTGCCCTCATCGTTCGCCGCCGCCATGCGGGAGGGGTTTTTCGTCAGCGTCGAACTGGCGCCGCCGCGCGGCGTCAACCCCACCAAGATGCTGCAAGGCGCACATCTGGTAAAAGAGGCCGGAGCGGACGCCGTGAACATTACGGATGGCGCCATGGCGCGCGTCCGCATGAGTACCCTGGCCGCCGGCTCGTTGGTCAAGCAACGCATCGGTATCGAACCAATTCTCCACGTAACCACCCGCGATCGTAACCTGATGGCCTTGCAGTCCGACTTGCTCGGAGCCCACGCCCTGGGCCTACGGGCGATCCTCGCCCTGACCGGGGATCCGCCGAGTACCGGCGACTACGCTCACGCCAAGGGCGTTTACGATGTGGAATCGATCGGCCTGATCGGCATTCTACGCCGCCTCAACGAGGGTATTGACGTGGCGGGGAACGCGGTGGGACAGGCCACGGATTTCGTGATCGGGGCCGCCCTGAATCCGGTAGCCTCGGATCTGGAATGGGAACTGGACCGCTTCCATCGGAAGCTCGAAGCGGGCGCCCACTTCGTGATGACCCAACCCGTCTACGACGCGACGATGTTCGCGCGTGTCCTGAGCCGGATCGGCCCGCTCACC
>JAICHN010000439.1 GCA_025924845.1 Chloroflexota bacterium
GGTGGCGCTCGATCTGCCGACCGGCGTAAATGCGGACAGCGGAGCGGCCGATCCCCAAGCGCTGTACGCGGACGAAACGCTTACCTTTGGCTATGTGAAACGCGGCTTGCGCTTCTCGCCCGGCCGTGAGGCGGCGGGCAAGGTGACGTTGATTGATATTGGGCTTCCCAATCCGCCCGCCGTGCCCGTCACCGCCCACGCACCCGACGTGAAGGACATTGCCGATCTGCTGCCCCACCGCCCCCGCACCGCCCATAAATACAGCGTGGGCGCCGTGCTGGCCCTGGCTGGATCGCCCTCCTATGTAGGGGCGCCGCTACTCTGCGCGAACGGAGCGCTCCGCGCGGGCGCCGGCTACGTCACCCTGGCCATCCATCAGGCGGCGCGGAGTGCCCTGGCCGCGCGCCTGTTGGAACCTACCATGCTCATCATGCCCGACGATCTGGAAGCGGCTGAAGGATTCCTGCGCGATCATGGCGGCCGATACCAGGCTCTCGCGATCGGCCCCGGCCTCGGCCGAGACCCCAAGACGGTGGCCCTGGTGCGCTCGGTAGTATCGAGCCCTCCAAAGGGACCGCTCGCGGCCGTGGTCGATGCCGATGCGCTGTATGCGCTCGGCGAAACCGAGCGCTGGTGGGAGAAGGTCGGCCTACCGATTGTCCTGACCCCGCACTCCGGCGAAATGAGCCGCCTCTGCGGTTTGAAGCGGGACGAGATCGAGCAAGACCGTCCTGCCGTCGCGCAGGAGTGGGCCAAACGGTGGGGGCAGGTGTTGGTGCTCAAGGGAGCGTCCACCGTGGTTGCCGCGCCGGGGGGTGAGGTGCGAATCAATCCAACCGGAAATCCCTTGCTGGCTACCGCGGGGACCGGCGATGTATTATCCGGCGTCATCGCCGCCTTCCTGGCCGGCGGCATGGCGCCGTTCGACGCGGCGACCGCGGCGGTCTACGTCCACGGATTGGCGGCCGATCTCGCGGTCGACGCCTACGGCGATCGGGGCATGCTTGCCGGAGATCTGGTTGAGTTTATCCCGAGAGCGATCAAACGGATCCTGCATACATGACAGTCGGCATTCCCGCCGAGCTTACCATCCCCCAATCGCGGCGAGTGACCCGGGCCCTGATTCACCTTGAGCGTTTACAGGCTAACGTCGCGGCCGTGCTCGGGTGGATTGGGCCGGGGGTCGATCTGCTCGCGGTGATCAAGGCGGGAGGCTACGGACACGGCGCCGTACCGGTGGCGTGCGCGGTGCTGGAAGCCGGGGCCCGCCGTTTGGGCGTAGCGTGCGTCGACGAGGGCCTGGCCTTGCGCGCGGCGGGAATTCGCGCCCCGATCCTGGTCATGGGCCATGCCGCGGGCGCTGAGTTGCGAGCGGCAGTCCAGGGCAACCTTACCCTCACGCTCGGCTCGGCGGCCCAATGCGCGGCCATGGTCGACGCCGTGGCTGGAATCGGTGCTGAGGTCGGGGTCCACCTGAAGATCGACACCGGGATGGGACGGTTCGGCATTCTACCCAAGCAAGTGGAGGAGGTGGCACGGATTTTGCGATCCGCGTCGTCGATCGTCGTCGAGGGATGTTTCACGCACCTGGCGCGTGGTGAAGAGGAGCCGGTGCTTGCCACTGACGCGCAACTGGATTGCTTCGAGCGGGTGTTGGCGCAACTACGTGACGAGGGCATCGATCCGCCCGTACTGCACGCGGCCAATAGCGGCGCCGCCCTGATCGCGCCGCGAGCGCGGTATTCCCTGGTGCGCTCCGGTTTGCTGCTCTACGGCTACAGGCCCGACTCCGCCGTCGCCCCAACGCTCACCCTGGCCCCGGTCATGGAGCTGCACTCGGCGCTGGTGCGTGTGGAGACCTTGCCTATCGGGGCAAGCATCGGCTATGGCCACACCCACACACTCAGCCGTCCGACCCGCATCGGCTTGGTGCCAATCGGCTATGCCGATGGCCTGCCCCGCGCCTTATCCGGGGTAGGGTGTCTGGTAGTGGGCGGGCGCCGCGTACCCATCGTGGGTAGGGTGAGCATGGATACCTGCAGCGTGGATTTGAGCGAGGTTCCGGCGGCGAAGGAAGGTGATCCGGTATGCGTGATGGGGCAGCAGGAAGACGGCGCGGTGTGGGCCGACGACCTGGCCGCCTGGTCGGGCACCATCTGCTACGAGATACTCTGCGGAATCAGCCTTCGCGTGCCACGCCACTACACCTAGAGCAATAGTCCAAATGGCCCTCTGGCGCGCTGTGTAGCACGTGGTATACTGCCCCAAACAGCGAGAGCAACCGGAGCGACAACACCATCGATAGGGGTTCGCGGGGCGAGGCGCCGGTCCATACCATATGTGGCCGGCAGGATGCCAGGCGGGAGGAGAGTACGCATGCTCGCGGCAAGCTCAATCGATCTCAACTGGATCCATCATCTCAACTGGGTCGATTACCTCTTTCTGGTCATTGTCGTGTACAGCATTCTCACCGGCGTATGGGTCGGCTTCATGGCGGAATGCATTACGATCGGCGGCATTCTGGTCGGCACGATCGTGGCCGGTCTTGTCTATCACGAGTTCGGCAAATTTCTCGGGCGGCTCCATGTACCCAAGGATGCTCGGGACTGGGCCGGCTTTGTCGCCGCATTTACGATCATCTTCGTAATCCTGCGCGTGCTTTCAGTCTTTTCGCGGAAGTTGTCGCGGATCATGGTCCGCGATACGGTGAACAAGCTGGCGGGGGGCGTGCTGGGGGCGCTAAGCGGGGCGATGGTATGTTTGTTTATCGTGGTGGCCGTAGCCTATTTTCACATAGGCAAAATGTACACCCCGCTCATGCAGGCGCAACTGACGGGAAAGACCACGGTGTGGCTGAGCGAGTTCGTAACCCTATTGCCTGACAAAATGCACCACATTCCTGGATTGATTTAGCACTTTTGGTGGAAAAGGTGCTTCCACCATCTAGACAGCTGGTGTTGGGGGGTGTACACTGGGCGCACCGTGAGCACGGTAAGAGCAGAGGAGGAGACGATGGCGTTCGCGCACACCAACAAGAAGGGTCAGACCTACTTCCTCCACGAGAGGATGGTCACGCTTCGGGGTAACAATCGTCAGCAGAAGATCTATTTCTTCTCACTGAGCCAAAAGGATGGGGCGCTCGATGCGGTTCCGTCCGGCTGGCAGGTGATGGAAACCGCAAGTTCCGGTATGCCCGTGCTCAAGAAGGCAACCTCGGCCTAACGAACCAGTCACCGGCTCGCGCCCAATCTCCCATGCCCAAGGAAACGAGAGCTTTAGCCTTGTAGGTTGAGGCTCTCGTTTCCTTTTGCCTGGATTATTCCTGGGAGGCCCTGTTCGTGGGTGCGCGGGCGTCTCTCGTCATGCATAATCCAGGTTAGATCGCGGCCTGCCCGGCAGGCCGTGCTCCGCTTCCTCGTGCCTTGGGTCGCGGAGCCTGAACACGTACAGCCACCCGGCGACGAGGAGCGCCAGGAAGACAGCGACGAAGATCGGCGTGTAGCCTGCGTGATCGGCCACGACACCCGCAATCAGCGGCACGATGAGCGACACCGGCGCCTGCACCAGAAAGCTCAGCGCCACGTAGGTGGGGCGCTCATCGAACTTGCCGAATTCGACCACCGCGGCCATGGCGGCAAGTTGCAGCGCGCTGCTGTAGATGCCCAGCGCGAGAAATACACCGTAGAGGATTCCTTCGCGGCCAATCGCCAGGGCCAGCACGGCGAGACCCATGCAGCACATACCCGCCACCGTCCCCATAACCAGCACCGGGCGATAGCCGAGGTGATCGCCCAGCCACCCCCACCCTACACTCCCCACGGTACCGGCGGCCATCAGCACCGCCCCATACACGCCCACCTGCGCATCGGAGGTATGCAAGGAGTGAGAAGCGGCGGCGGTGAGAAAGGGCGAGATGGCGATGCCGATGTTAGCCAGCGTGCCGGCGATCAGAAAGGTGCGAAAGTTTCCTTCACGGCGCAAAAACGCGGGCAGCGTCCTCAGATAGGAACCGAGCGGCGGCACGACGGCACGCGGGACCGGCGCCCCTTCATGGTGCGGCTCCCGGCCCGCCGCCAGGCAGACGAATGACACCACCAACATTGTGAAGGTTGCTAGAAAGCAAATGGCGAAGCTGCCTGGATAGGAGAAGTTACGAAGAATAACCGCCGTAAGCGCCGCCGCGCCAACCCCCACCAGGCCGCCCACGCCGCCCGAGACGCCGAAGAAACGGCCGCGCAAGCGGGTGGGAATCATCAGCGAGATCAGGTTGAGCCAGGCAGGAGTCGCGACACCGCCCGCCGCGGACCAGACCGCCGCCAGAAGGAGGAAAATGAGCAGGAGCCAGTCGTGATGGTCGACGCCAAGCCACATGGTACACAGCGCCAAGATCAGGAACGGCACCCGCTCCA
>JAICHN010000440.1 GCA_025924845.1 Chloroflexota bacterium
AGCTGATCGATGGTAGGCGTTTTGCTGGCGTGCTTGGCTTCACTGTGGGGACTGTTACTGGTCTGCGACAGCACTTGAATGGTCTGGGTACGCACCTTCTCCAGGCTGACCCCCAGCGAATCGAGGACGCCCGCCGCGATCCCCTCGCCCTCACGGACCAGGCCGAGCAGAAGATGTTCGGTACCGATATAATGATGCCCGAGGCGCCGTGCCTCATCGACGGCCAGTTCGATCACCTTCTTGGCTCGAGGGGTGAGCCCGATCTCGCCCACGGTGGGCCGGTCGCCGCGTCCAATGATGAACTCCACGGCGCTGCGCACCCGGTTCAATTCGACGCCGAGATTCGAGAGCACCCTAGCCGCGACACTCTCACCTTCGCGCACCAGCCCGAGCAGAAGATGCTCGGTACCGATGTAATTGTGATTAAAGCGGGTTGCTTCTTCCTGGGCAAGGGTCAGTACCTTGCGCGCCCGCTCGGTGAACTTGTCGAAGCGCTCGTTCATGAAATTGCTCTCTTCCTCTTGATAGGTTCGCCCGCCGGATACCAGGTGGGGCGCGGTTGCCTCGCGCCCCACCTGGTATCCGGACTACTCGTCGAGAGCGGCCTCAAGGCCCTCGTCGGCCCAGGGGCCGTCGTCGCCGAGGTCGTCCTCGGGAGGCAACTCAATACCGTCCATAGCCGCCTTCACGCTGGGAGAGGGTTCCTCCACCTGGCGTAAACTGAGGCCAAGCCGGCGACGTACCGGATTGATATTAATCACGCGAAGCGTCAAGCGCTGGCCTTCGCTGACGACATCCTTGCCGTTCTCCACTGCGTTTTCCGATAACTCGGAAAGATGAATAAGACCCTCTATTCCATCGTCAATCTTGGCGAAGGCGCCGAATTTGGCCAGTTTGGTAATCGTGCCCTCAACCAGATCGCCGACGTGATACTTCTGGTCTACGAGCGACCAAGGATCCGGCTGGGCGCGCTTCAGGCTCAGCGCGATTTTCTTGGTGTCCGGTTCGATGCTGAGCACATACACATCCACCTCATCACCCACCGAAAGAACCTCACTGGGATGATTGACGCGGCTGTACGAAATCTGCGAAATATGGACCAGCCCATCGGCTCCGCCCAGATCGACGAAGGCGCCGAAACTGGCCAGACTGG
Organism: Chloroflexota bacterium; assembly: GCA_025924845.1. The sequence goes on from JAICHN010000440.1 coordinate 1,154, forward strand.
TCACGCGGCCACGCCGCACCTGACCGGGCTGCAACTCGGCCAGCAACTCATCCTTGCGATGGCTGCGTTGTTCCTGCAGAGCTAGACGCTCCGACAGAATGAGCCGATTGCGGTTCCGATTCAACTCGATGATCTTGAGCTTGAGGACTCGGCCCTTCATTTGCGCCAATCGGTCGATCACCTCGGAAGGCTCGCCCTCCTGGCCCTTGGAAAGCCCGCGCAACTCGGGAATCTGCGAGATCGGCACGAAGCCCCGAACCCCAAGATCCACGATCAGGCCACCCTTGTTGAAGTCGATGACCTCAGCCTCAATGACCTTTTCTTCCGTAAAGAGCTCCTCGGCCACCCGCCACGACTTCTCCATCCGCGCCCTGCGGATCGAGAGGATGGCATGACCGTCGGGTCCTTCGGGCTGCATGACATAGACGAGGATTTTAGAGCCGATTTTCAGCTCCCCAGTGACCTCCTCATCCATTTCTCGCCCGTTGATCACTCCCTCGGACTTTAGCCCAACATCGACCAAGACCTCGTCCGGGTCAATGCGCGCCACAATGCCGTTTACCACCTCGCCCCGTTGCAGGGTACGAAGCGCATGAGCGGGATGATCGAGCAGCGAGGCCATCGTATCCTGGCTCTCGTCCTCGGGTAAGGGCGGGATCACGGGCGCCGGCGGCGGAGCGGGCACGACGGGGGCCTTGGCAACGTGCGGTTCGGCCGCTTGCCGCGGGGCCGGGACTTCCTCGCTTGCCTTTTGCGGCTGATTCGTTTCGTCCTCCCCTGTCACGCCGCTGGTGTCAGGGATGCTGGTTTGCTGTTCGGTCAACATTAGCTCCTACAGGTGTAGTGTCAAACCCGCATCGGTCGGCTTCGCGGTTCCCGCGCCTAACGGCGGAGACACTAATCCCTAGGTGCGTCGGTTTGCCCATGTAGTATAGCACAAATATCGGCCGTTTTTGCCCGCGCCAATACCTCCGATCTCCAGGCGTCGGCGAAGCGCGATAAGAGCCTCAACTTTGTCGGCTGGATGCCTGACGGAGCCAGGTCAATTTTGAAGTTCCTACCCAGCCAGGGTTAGATGTGAGAATGCCGAACCCTGGCTGGGCGGCGGGATCAGACCCCGCTCAATGCCGCCTGCGGTGAGACCATCAGCTTGTTCAACTGCAAGTCACTTGAATCCAGTCCGACCGCGAGGCCGACCAACTGCGATAGGTGAACCACCGGCATGCGCACGCTGCTCCCTTGCATGCGCGTGGCGCGCGGCTGATAGGCATCCAGTGAGGTATGGCAGAGCGGACACGGGGTCACCATGATGTCCGCCTCCGCATCGGCCGCCTCCTCAAGACGCTTGACTGCCATCTTGGTGGAAGTATCCTCATTGACGGTCAGGATATGGAATCCGCAGCAGCGCGTTTTACCGGCGTAATCCACCGGTGTGGCGCCAAGCGCCGTGACCAGGGCATCGAAGGAAGTAGGGTTGTCCGGATCATCGTAGCCTGTGTCCTCGACCGGGCGAAGCAACTGGCACCCATAATACGAGGCCACCTTGAGCCCGGTGAGCGGCCGTACCACCTTCTCCTTGAGCCGGTCGAGCCCGTAGTCACCGACCAGAACCCAGAGCAGGTTTTTCACCTGCGTCTTGCCGCTGTAATGCAATCCGGACTCGGCAAGTACGTTGTTGGTGCGCGCCAGCAGCGCCGGATCCTCGCGCATAGCCCGGTTATCCTGGCCCAGATTCTGCTGACAGGTGCTGCAGATATTGACGATATCCATGCCGGCGCCCTCGGCCATGGCAAAGGTCCGCGCGTTCAAGGCAATTTGCAGTTCGGGATTCTCGTCGCGAATCACGCCCGCCCCACAGCAGGTGGCATCGGTCATTTCCCATAGGTCGATGCCGAGCACCTTGGCCAATTCGACCGTTGAATGGTGCAGTTCCGGGCAGGTGCCCTTGGCTACGCAGCCCGTAAAGTATGCATACTTCATTTAGCGTTCTTCTCCAGTTCCCACGGCCTCGTAGATTTTGCGCACTTCCTTGGGGTTATCCACCCGCTCTTGCTGGACCATCGGCAGCGGCAGTTTCCCCTTCATCAACATGCGCAGGCCCTGCGGGCCGTTGCGGATCTGGCCGGGAATATTGGTTAGACCTACCGTTTGCAAGACCAGCATCGATTCATCCAGGCGTCCGGTGCGGCCAACGCTCTTGGTGAACACTCTGCTGTGGCGGGCGCCGACGTTGTCGGTGAGGCCGGCCTCGACCGAAATGCGCCGCAAATCGGCGATGGCCATTGCCGGGTCGACATGCTTGGGGCACTCCATGCAGTTGTAGGCGTGCGCGCAATCCCACAGGCCCGCGTCAATTAGCGCCTGGAGCCGCTCCTTCCGCTTGCTGTCGCGCGGATCGGTGACAAAGCGATGGGCCTTGGCCAGGGCCGCCGGCCCGGCGAAATGGCTATCGACCTCGGCCACGCCGCAGTCGGAGACGCACACGCCGCACTGAACACAATTCAGGTCCTTACGGGAGGCGACCAACTGTTCGGGTCGTACACGATATTCCTCGTCCGCCGCGGGAACCTTCCGGGGATCCGGTTGCAGCCAGGGTTCCAGATCGCGGAAGTGCTTCCAGAAGGGCGCCATGTCCACCACCAGATCCTTCATGACCCGCATGGTACGCATGGGGGTGATTCGCAATTCCTTCCGCCCGCGCTTCAATTCGGAGGCGATGGATACCTTGCACACCAGCTTGCTGTAGCCGTTGACCACCATCGCGCACGACCCGCAGATAGCATGGCGGCAGGCGCGGCGGAAGGCCAGTGAATCATCCTGTCGGTCTTTGATAGCCAGGAGACCATCGAGGATGGTCGCTTCGTCCCACAGGTCAAGCTCATAGCGCTCCATGTGAGGGGCGGCATCAACCTCCGGTATGTAACGTTGAATCAGGAATGTGGATTTCACTTAATACACCCTCTCCATTGGCTGGAACTTGCCGAGGGTGACCGGCTCATAGGCAAGTTTGGGTCCATCCGGACCCCTGGTCGCCACGGTGTGCTTGAGCCAGTTCACGTCGTCACGATCCTTGAAATCCGTCCGCGCATGAGCGCCCCGACTCTCGGTACGCGCGATGGCGCCGGTTCCGATGATCTCGGCCAGATCCAGCATGGCGTCCAGTTCATACGCCTCGGTCAACGCCGTATTGAACACCATCCCATGATCGTTAATCCGTACATTCTTGAAGCGGGCGCGGAGATCCTTGATC
>JAICHN010000441.1 GCA_025924845.1 Chloroflexota bacterium
CCACGAGGACGAGCGAGACGCTCGCGCTCCCAGTGGGGCTAACACGGGATCGATCTCGCCAACAGTATCACGTCTGTGGTCGAGGCCGCCTGGTAGGGGCGCGGGACTCCAGGCCCGCCGTAGCCCCGGCGGCAGCCGCGCCCTGCCGGACGACCCGTGGCCGCACCAAAGCGGGCCTGGAGTCCCGCACCCCTATGCTGGGACCACGACGCCGCTCCCCGACCCGTTCCTCGGAGCCGCCCTCTGTGTCATCCGTACCATCTGTTCATCTGTGCTTCAGGACGGCCCCGCCGCCACTCCCCTTCCCTGCATGATCCCTGGGCGCCCGCATGACCGCCCTTGACAGCGAAAGCGCCTTCGAGGACGAAATCTGTACCACCCTGGCCGGTGCGGGCTGGCTGTACGACCCCGTCGATGCGGGCCGCTACGACCGCGAGCATGCCCTGTTCCCCGATGATCTGCCGGCGTGGATTGCGGCAAGCCAGCCCAAAGCCTGGGAGGCCCTGGCCCGGTCGCACGGCGCCAATGCCGGTACGGTAGTGGTGGAGCGCCTACGCAAGACGCTGGATAGCCAGGGTACGTTGCACGTGCTGCGCCATGGTTTTGAGGTGCTGGGGCTGAGGCAGCCGATCAGCGTGGCCCAGTTCGCGCCCGCCCTGGCCATGAACGAGGACTTGCGGGCGCGCTATGCCGCCAATCGCTTGCGGGTGGTGCGGCAGGTGCATTATTCGCTCTGGAACGGGAACTCGATCGACCTGGTGCTGTTCCTGAACGGCCTGCCCGTGGCCACGGCGGAATTGAAGACCGACTACCAGCAAGCGGTGGAAGACGCCGTCTACCAATACAAAAAGGACCGCCCACCCAGGGCGCCGGGGCGGAATGTCCCCGAACCGCTGCTCAGCTTCCCCGGCGGGGCGCTGGTCCATTTCGCGGTGAGCAATTCCGAGGTCCAGATGTGTACCAGGCTGGCGGGCATGGAGAGCGCCTTCCTGCCTTTCAACCGAGGGAACCAGGGCGGAGCGGGCAACGCGCCCAACCCGAACGGCTATGCGACGGCCTATCTGTGGGAGGGGGTCTGGCAACGTGATTCCTGGCTGGAGATTCTGGGCCGCTATCTGGTGCCCCGAAAGAACGACAAGAAACAGGTGGTGGACTCGATCTTCCCCCACTACCACCAACTGGATGTTACCCGCGCCGTGCTCGCGGCGGTGCGTCGCGAAGGGGCGGGCGGCAAATACCTGATTCAGCACTCGGCAGGGTCCGGCAAAACCAACTCCATCGCCTGGACGGCCCACTTCCTGGCCGACCTGCACGACGAGCAGAACCAAAAAGTCTTTCAGTCGGTGATCGTGGTCTCCGACCGCACCGTGCTGGACGACCAATTGCAAGAGGCGATCATGGCTTTCGAGCGCACCCAGGGCGTGGTCGCCGTGGTGACCGGCGACGGGGCGAGTAAAAGCAAGGAATTGGCCGAGGCGTTGGCGGGGGGCAAGAAGATCGTGGTCTGCACGATCCAGACCTTCCCCTTCGCCCTGGCCAAGGTGCGCGAACTGGCGGCCACCGAGGGCAAGCGCTTCGCGGTGATCGCGGACGAAGCCCACTCCTCACAGACCAATGAAACGGCGGCCAAGCTCCGGCTGGTACTGTCGGCCGAGGAGCAGGCCGAGCTTCAGGATGGGGGCGAGATCAGCGTGGAGGACCTGTTGGTGGCCCAGATGGAGGCCAAGGCGGGGGCGGATCGGGCGCGGGGCATTACCTATGTGGCTTTTACCGCGACGCCGAAAGATAAGACCCTTCAACTGTTCGGCACTCTGCCCGATCCCACGCGCCTGCCGGGGGCGGACAACATTCCCGCCGCCTTCCACGTCTACTCGATGCGTCAGGCCATCGAAGAGAAGTTCATTCTCGACGTGCTGACCAATTACACCAGCTACAAGGTCGCCTTCAATCTGGCCCACGAGGGCAACGCGGGGCCCGAAGTAGACAAGAGCCGGGCGCTCAAGGGGATCATGGGCTGGGTGCGCCTGCACGAATACAACATCGCGCAGCGGGTGGGGATCGTGGTCGAGCACTTCCGCGTCCATGTCGCGCACCTGCTGGGCGGCAAGGCCAGGGCCATGGTGGTGACGGCGAGCCGCAAGGAGGCGGTGCGCTGGCAACTGGCCATGCGCAAGTATATACAAGAGCATGGCTACCCGATCAATACCCTGGTCGCCTTCTCGGGCGAGGTGATTGACCTTGAATCCGATCCGGAGCCGCTGACCGAGCACAGCGCCCGGCTTAATCCGGTGCTGCGGGGCCGGGGCATTCGCCAGGCGTTTAAGGACGGCGATTACGCCATTCTGCTGGTGGCCAACAAGTTCCAGACCGGCTTTGACGAGCCGCTGCTGTGCGGCATGTACGTGGATAAGAAGCTGGGCGGCATCCAGGCCGTGCAAACCCTGTCGCGCCTCAATCGCGCCTATCCCGGCAAGGACACCACCTATGTGGTCGATTTCATCAACGACCCGGCGGAGATCCTGGCCGCCTTCAAGAAATACCATGCCGCGGCGGAACTGTCGGGGGTGACCGATCCCAATCTGATCTATGACCTGCGGGCCAAGTTGGACGGCCAGGGGTTCTACGACTGGTTCGAGGTAGACAGGGTGGTCGATGCGGCGGTGCGCGGCACCCGGCAATCGGCGATCGACGCGGCGCTCACCCCGATCGCCGATCGCCTGCTCCATCGTTTCAAGGCGGCCCAGGATGCGTTTAAGGCGGGCGAGCCGGGCGGTCAGGGCGCCAAAGCGGCATGGGATGAGATGGAGGCGCTGATCCTGTTCAAGGCCGACATCGGCGCCTATGTGAGGCTCTATACCTTCCTATGCCAGATCTTCGACTACGGCAACACCGACATCGAGAAGCGCTCGATTTTCTTCAAGCTGCTGCATCGTCTGCTCGATTTCGGCCGCGAAACCGAAGGGGTGGATCTCTCCTCCCTGGCCATGACGCACTATTCGGTGAAGGATCTGGGCACGCGCAACCTGGGCCTGAGCGAAGGCAAGGCGGGCTACCAGATCGACCCTACCGGGGAGGTGGGCACCGGGCAGGTGCGCGACCGGGCGAAGGAAACGCTGGATGCGATCATTGCCATGGTGAACGACCTATTCGTGGGCGACCTCACCACCGGCGACAAGCTGGTCTACGTGAACAACGTGATCAAGGGCAAGCTGCTGGAGTGCGAGATCTTGATCGAGCAGGCGGTAAACAACACCAAGGAGCAGTTCGCCAACTCGCCCGACCTGGACCACCTGATCATGGACGCGGTGATGGGCGCCCTGTCCTCGTTCACCTCGATGAGCACGCAGGCCCTGGCCTCGGCCAAAATCCGCCTGGAGCTGAAAGAGATCCTGCTTGGTCCGGCGGGGCTCTACGAGGCGCTGCGGGCGAAGGGAGTGGAGGGGGGCTAAAGACTTCGGCAGCATAGCCTGTGTCTAAACGGGATCGCTCGTCAGTCGGGTGGTTAAGGCAGGGACGGTAACGCCTGAACGAGCCAACGGGCGCGATCAATGAAGTATGTAGCCTTCTCTTCAAGCGTAGACTCATTCTTGACCCATTCTCGGGGCAGCAATGGTTTGTAATCTACATGCACACGGGCTTTGCGCAGCTCATCGAACTCGATTCCGACCTTACTCCAAGCACGATCCCGGACGGAGAAAAGCGCTTGGAGCACGATGGAGTGCGTCCCGGTAAGACCACTCGTTCCTGCCATCTTTCCACGCGCGGCCATTTCGGCATATGCGGCATGGTACGCGGCATAATACGCTCGACTTATGGCAGCACGCATCGCAGCCTCATCAGAGGCGGAACGTTGTTTGTAGGCGAGAAGATCATCAGCGACCTTGAGATACTCTGCCCAGACGAAACTCACTCAAAGCCCACGTCAAAACGCAATTTCCCGCGTGCGGCATCAAAATTATCGAGCCACCAATCATCGTAGAAGCGATAAAGGCGGTCAACCGCATCATGCGGATCACCATCGGTCCAAATGGTCACGAGCAGTTGATGATCCGACCCCCCCGTATCAGGATCCACGGTGTCATCCACCCGAGCTGTGATGTTCGATCCTGGAAAAGCACGGAGCAGCGAGTCACCGGCAGCCGAAAATAACGGGACGAGAAAAGGGTACTCGTCGAGAAATGCTCTCGTATCGGGTTCGAGAAGGATAGAATATGTAGAATGCATCCTTCTACCCTCTCAGTGGCGGAGGGCACCAGGTTCGTACCCTATGCAATAATCCGGGCGTGCGCCGCAATCTTGCCACCGGCCCTTTTTCTAGCGCTCTTGGTTGCGCCCACCGGTGGATACAGGTGAGCATGCCCGTCGTTGCCGGGATCTTCCTCAAATGCCACCGAAAATCCCA
>JAICHN010000442.1 GCA_025924845.1 Chloroflexota bacterium
GCCATGGCGTGACCGACGTGCATGAGCTGATCGGGGCGGCATTGGTGGACTAGGCGGGATTATGGATGCCGCTGATATAAGTCTGCGCTTTGGTCCACACCTGCGCGCCGACCTGCCGCCCCATCACTCGTCCGGCAAGATCGCCCTCGGGAAAATGGATCCCCCCATAGCGCCGAGAGAGACCCGCTTCGTCCGCGGCAGCCGAGAAGGTAGCCCAGGACAGCGTCACGGCGCTTGCCGGAGTACACGGCTCCACGCTGGAGCTGCCTGCCGGAACGGTGAACGATGCTCCATAGGCATCGCTGCCCGTGAAGCGCTTGAGCACCTCCGCTGCCGCGGCGCTGAAGGTACTGTGCCCGGAGACGTACTCGGGGAATGGCGGTGTGACGACCGTGGCCGGTTGGTAGGGCTGCCAGGTCTCGCCCCGGATCGCCCGCGTTCCCAGGCAAGGACCGCCCCACGCATTGACCAGCTGCCCCTGGTAGAGGTAGTGGATGGCGGTGATCGGCCGCACCGAGTTGTAGAAGCGCTTGGCATCCCAGGCGGCGATGCCTGCGTCGAGGGCTGCATTGCTCACCATGAAGAAGAGCAGCACGTCGTCGTCCAGCTCGTGCCGGTCGCGTGCCGAGACGAACTGGGCGATTAGGCACCAGTGTCCGGGCGGCAACTCGGACCGGGGGCCATCCTTCCAATACTCGGCGATCACCTTCTGGGTGTCGGTGAGGTCGGCGCTGTAGGCCAGGATCTGCTGGGCCTGGGCCACATAGCCTGGGGCGGGAGTGGTACCAGGGCCGAACTGGGTGGTCTCGGGGCCGATGGTAGGACGGAACTGCGAGCCGGAGGTGAGGGAGAAGGGGGTGACCAGGCCCCACTGTGGGCCGCTGTACGTCTGGATGACGATGCCGCCCTGCTCGTTGGCGACGGCAAGGGGCTGCCAGTGGTTGGGGTCGTTGATGGCCTCCGGAGTATTCACGGGCAGAGGGGCAGCCGGGTAGTCGGCGAAGGCTCCTGGGTAGCCGCTGGTGTCGGCGTAGCCGTTGAGCTGATCCGCGCCATCCGCGCGCCGGAAGTCGATGACGGCCTGAGCGCAGAGGTTGCCGATGCCGGTGGGGACGCCGGGGTCGGTGGAGGTATCGGCGGGGTCGTAACCCAGGCCGGCCATCACACTGTTGAACAGGGGGGTTTCAGAGGGGAAAAGGTCCATCAGGGCGCGGTAGGCGGCGAAGCTGATAGCACAGGTCTTGTTGGCGTGGCTGCGATTGGCGCGTACCTTGATGCCATTGGGGCGCGTGGGGAGGGCGACAGGATGGTAGGCCGTCCAGGCGTCGTAGATGCAGGTGTGGACGATGGCCAGGGCGCGGGCTACCATGGGCGGGCCGGGCTTGGTATCGCGGATGGCTTGCAGCGTGGCGTTGTTCCATTGCACCACCACCGTCGGCGAACTATCTCCTGTGTGGTCCGCCCAGGCGGAGGGAATGCGCCATCCGCGTGACGGGGTGACGGCCGCCGCCACGCCTACCGTCGCCCCGAGCGCCGCGCGCAGGAGATCACGCCGGGTCAGGCGCTCCGTACCCGTAGTACTGCTCATAGCAGACCTCCTCTTGCGATGCTCATACTCGTCGCCCTGCGCACCACTCGGTAGGATGTTGGGCGTGGGCCTGTTCGCACCATGCCACACTGGGCCGGTACGTTTGCGGTGCCGGCCGGCAGGGTGTTTGCATCCCGCCCACCAACCAGGGATGGGCGGGATGTGCGATGCGCGAACGGCCTCAGGTCACCTGGGCGGGATTGATGAAGAGGGTCTCGCCGGAGACCTCCCGGTTGAAGGTCAGCCCATTGCCCATCTGAAGATCGATACCCTCCTCGTCAGGATCGCCGGAGGCGTTCAGAGGACCGTTGTGGCCGGGCGGAGGGGTGCCGAGTGTGCAGTTGATGTTCAACAGACCGCTTCCCAAGCCGTCCAGACTCACCTTCATCTGCGCCTGGCCGCCGTAGAAGAATGGGGGGGCGCCCTGCACCGCCCCGCTGCCATAGTTCACGAAACCGAGCATCTGAGTTGCGGTCCAGGTCCCCGATACCACTGTCGTACCGGAGGCATCCTGGATCATGTAGTCACCGCCACCGGATACCGATTTGTTCGGTCCGGCGTCGAACTGGCCCACTCCCGTCATGGTGAGGATACTCCCGTTCGGAGCCGTAGATACATCCGGCCCCTCAACGGGCTCTACACCGAAGAAGAACTGGTACGTAGTGTGGTTCACGCCGGCGGGTGCGGCGCGCGTAGCCCCCGGCACCAGGATTAGCGCGCCGATGATGGTGGTGAGCGCTACGATGGCCTTGATTTGCGAACCCATGGATTCGCTCCTCCTGCTATTCGAGCCTACACTTCTTGTTACGGGCTGACATTGATCTGCCCATGCTCGACCGTGCCGGCAAATTCCATCCCCATGATCGTAAGGTCAACGAAACCCGTGCCCGGTCCCCCTGCCGTAACGTTGGTCGTGAACGAGGCGTCCCTGGCTATAGGGCCGGGCGGCCCGAACGCGGTGTGAGCAGCCAGCGTTACCGCCGCCACGCCGGTAAAGGTGGCTGTGGTTGCACTGGTGATCGTCACGCCCGTCACCGTGGCCTCGACCGTCATCACGGCGGGCATCACACACTCAAAGTGGCCCGTGCCTCCGCTGATCGCCAGGCCGAAGCGCGTCATATCGCTTGCGCTCCCCCCGCCGGTGATCGTAGGGCCGGTGGCTGCTTGCGCTGGGACGGCCAGCGCCGTCCCGAGCACGAGGAGAGTCCCCAGGTATCGTACGAATCGCATCCGCCAATCTCCTCTCCGGTTTGGCCCGCGCATCCGCTGTGGACAGGGTCGGTTCGACCGCCCGGTCCGCCGGGTCTCGGGCCACTTTACCTACCGCATGAGATGGAACGTCGTGCGGTCCTTATCGACCTTATCAGCAAGCGGGAATGGCGCTTCACGGGTCCAGTAGGTGACATAGCCCTTCGTGGCGATGACTCCTTCCTGTATTCCCTCGGGCGCGCTTGGTCCCTCGCAGCCAACACCGAGGGTCCCTTCGCTGCCGTCCGAGTAGGCAATGCGGAGTATGGCGTTCCCGTTGGCCCGCGGGGTGCTGTCGTCAATGTGGTCGATAAATGGCGGTGTCGACCCCTGAAGATTGGCAAACTGCCAGCTCACCAGTCCCGTCGCCTGGTAGGTGCCGCTGCCGGTCGACATCCCGCTCTCGAAGGTCTCCCAGGTCCCGCCCCCGGTGACCGCGCCGGTCGTCCCGTCGCTCGCCGGAGCGACGAAGGTGCCGGCACCGGTCAGCTTGATCGTCAGCATCGGATCAGCCGAGGCGAAGGCTACCCCGCCCGGGCTCATGGTAATGGGCGTGGTGGAATAGTCCAGGCTCATGATGTCCCACCGGACATAGTCGGCGCCCCCACGCGCCGAAGCGGCTGTAGCCGACAAGTGTTGCAGCGCGGGAATGGACGCCACGGCGAGAGATCCGATGCCGGCCTGCCTGAGAAACCTACGCCGGTCCATGGTTGTTCACCTCCATACATGCTGTTACGTCACTCTGCGTCGATCACGGCTCTGCTCCTGACCCTCTTCCGGCCACGGCCCTACGGGAGCGTGGCGACCAATCTCGCCCACCGCATTGGGGCCGACCTTGTAGTGCCGCACCACAAGGTGCCTGGGCTATGCTCCTTGGCAACCCTGGTCGTTCGCACCTGTCGGCGACGACAGATACGCGATCTCTACCGGTCGTGGCCAATTCGCTCGGTTGTTGCACCCCCTTCCTTGTGTCTGCCCCCCATAGGGAACAATCCCTCTGCCTTTCCTCAGGCGCTTAGTTGGGGTACGGCACACAGTAGAACTGATTGGTCTCTGGGATATAGGCGAACGCGGCACGGCTTGGCGTCCAGCAGTTCGCATCAGGCCCGCCGCCGCCCGCGATGGTGTGCGGTACGACCTGCCTCGGACTCTGGTCCAGGTATCGGGCCGCGCCGCCGGCACCAAGCAGCATACTTGCCAGGAGGACGGAAACGCCGTATCGGCTGAACAGCAAACGTAGCATCACCAAGCCCCCTGCCAGGCGCAGCCTTTTAAGCGTACTCATCGGTTGATCTCCTTTCCGCATACCGTCACTACTCCGGCGGGTTGCCTGACCGGGACGCCGACTCGGTACCCACTTCCCGTGCTCTCACTTCTGATTTGCCAACCCGCTACGGCGCGGAATCGAGCAGTTTGGCTTCGGCACAGGCACCTGCCCCACAAGAACTGTCGGGTATCGCCGGTACCGCCGCCAGTTGCACCCGATAGGTGGCGACTACTCCCCACTGTAGTTCCTGGGGCGCGGGCACCAACCGCCCCACGAGCGGTATACCCCGCAAGAAACC
>JAICHN010000443.1 GCA_025924845.1 Chloroflexota bacterium
AAGGGGACGGGCTGCGGAGCCGAGCGCTGGGCGGGCTGCTGCTCCAGATAGACGAGGCGGACGAGCGGTTCCTGCGGCTCTCCGATGCCCAGGGTCGGCGGCTGCTCTCGGATGAAGAGGCGGTGGAGGAGGACCGGGAACGGGCGCGGGAGGAGCGCCGGCGCGCGCGGGAGGCCCAGCGGCAGGCGGACGAGGCGCGGGCACGGGAGCAGGAGGCCCAGCGGCAGGCAGCGGAGGCCGAGGCGGCGCGCGATGCCGCCGCGCGGCGCGCGGCGGAGGAAACGCAGCGGGCCAGCGAAGCCGAGGCACGCATCGCGGCCCTCGAAGCCGAACTCGCGCGCCTCCGTCACGAGTAGTAGGAGCATTATCCCGATGATCGAGCGTTACAGCCGCCCGGAAATGGCCGCGGTCTGGTCGGAGACCGGCAAACTCGATGCCTGGTTGCGGGTGGAAACGGCCGTATGCGAGGCATGGGCGGCGGAGGGAGTCGTTCCCGCCGAGGCGCTGCCCACGATTCGCCGCGCCCGCTACGACCTGGCCCGGATCAAGGTGATCGAGGCCGAGACGGGGCACGATCTGATCGCCTTTCTCCGCTCGCTGGGCGAGAGCATCGGCGACGAAGCCCGCTACATCCACCTGGGATTGACCAGCACCGACGTGGTGGATACCGCCCTTGCCCTCCAGATTGGCCAGGCCGGCGCGCTGCTGCTGCGCGAACTTGCCGCGCTGGAGGAGGCGGTAACGGCACTGGCCGTGAGGCACCGCGACACGGTGATGATAGGAAGAACCCACGGTATCCATGCCGAGCCTACCACGTTCGGCTTCAAGCTGCTCAACTGGGTCCAGGCGCTCCGTCACGCCCGGGCGCGGCTGGTTCCCGCCCTCGATGACCTGCGGGTCGGGAAGCTGGCGGGCGCCGTGGGGACCCATGCTAATCTGCCGCCCAGCGTGGAGGAACACGCCCTGGGAGTGCTCGGGCTGCGCGCGGCGCCGGTCGGTACGCAGGTACTGGGGCGCGATCTCCACGCGCACTTCCTGTGCTGTCTTGCCGTGCTTGCCGCTTCGCTGGAGATGATGGCCACGGAGATCCGTCATCTGCAGCGGACGGAGGTGAGCGAGGTGGCCGAGCCGTTCGGCGAGGGGCAACAGGGCTCCTCAGCCATGCCTCACAAGCGGAATCCCGTGCTTACCGAACGCATTTGCGGCCTGGCCCGCGTGGTCCGCGGCTACGTGCAAACGGGGCTGGAGGACGTGGCGCTCTGGCACGAGCGGGATATCAGCCATTCCTCCGCCGAACGAGTGATTCTCCCTGATGCCTGCCTGGTAACGGACTACCTGTTGGCGCAGTCGCGCGAGGTGGTGGCGGGCCTGGAGGTAGACACGGCGCGCATGAGGCGCAACCTGGAGGGGTCGGGAGGACTGATCTTTTCGCAGCGCGTCCTGCTGGCCCTGGTCGAACGGGGCATGAGCCGCCCTGATGCCTACAAGTTGGTTCAGAAGCACGCCATGCGGGCCTGGAAGGAAGAGCGAAACTTCCGCGAGCTGTTGGCCGCCGACCCGGCGATTGCCGCTCTGCTGGACGAGGCCGCCCTGGACGAGTTGTTCGACCTCGGCTATCACCTACGCTACGTGGACGAGGGTTACCGGCGACTTGGCATCCCTCTCCCCAACCGGCCATAAGCACGTGATCGAGCGGGCCTGGCCTCACGCCTCAACCTACAATAAACAAACCGGCGGATCTCCGCCGGTTTGTTTATTGTAGGTTCACGAAATAACTCTTGCAGGCGAGGTCGAGCAGCTCCTTGGCCAGCATGGGGCGGACCCTTAAGTAGCGGGCGATATCCATAAGCTGGTCCAGAAGGTCGCGCGGATGGCACGAGCGCATCTGCAGGCCCAGCTTTACGTAGTACTCGTTGTAGACGTAGGCCAGTGCCGCTTCGTTGTACTCGATATTGCGCTGCGAACAGGTGCGCTTAAAGATTTCGCGATACTCGTCGATGCTGGGGGGCATGATGTTGATCTTGTAGCGAATCCGACGCAGGAAGGCATCGTCCATCAGATCCTTGGGGTCGAGGTTGGTGGAGAAGATCAACAACTCGTCAAAGGGGACTTCCATCTTGTTGCCGGTAATCAAGGTCAGGTAATCGATGCGCCGCTCCAGGGGAATAATCCAGCGATTGAGCAAGGCGCGCGGCGAAATCTGCTGTCGACCGAAGTCGTCAATCAGGAACATGCCGCAATTAGCCTTCATCTGTAGGGGCGCCTCGTAGATGCGGCTCTCCTCGGACATTTTGAGATCCAACTCACCCAGAGTCAGTTCGCCGCCCACAGTCACCACGGGACGCCTGGAAAGCACCCAACGTTGATCCACCAGCTCGGGGTCGGTGTCCTGCGCCCTACGGTGGTGCGCCTCATCGAACACGCGAATGATCTGGCCCTCGACGTGTACGGCATAGGGAATGTAGACATGGCCGCCCAGGAGCGTGGCGGAGACTTCGGCGATGGTGGTCTTCCCATTGCCGGGCGGGCCGAATAGGAAGATGGAGCGCCCGGAGTTGATGGCCGGTCCCACTTGGTCGAGGGTGACCTGGTTGAAGACCAGGTGACTGAACGCGATGGTCAGCGCTTCCCGCGTGACGACCACATTGCGGATCGTCTGCCGCTGGACGGCGAACGTGTAGTCTTGCAGGGTAACGGGGCAGGGGCCGGCGTACATATTCCGCTCAAGCGCCTCCTTCACCCGATGGTGGCCCTTTTCGGTGAGCGAGTAGCGGTAGGTGGTGGAGAGCACGCCGGTGCTGCCGCGGACCTCGACAAAGCTCTGGGTCTTCAGACTCTCCAGAATGCCCTCTACTACCTGATAATAAGGAAGGCACATCGCGGCAGCCAACGTGGCGCCGGCCATGACCCCGCCAAAGTAAAGATGCTTGAGCAGCAGATCACTGATGAAGCCGGCATCGAGGCCCGTATCCTCGATCGAGTTGACGCTGGGCGGGACCATGGTTGCCGCTTCCTCGGGGACCAATGTTGCCATATGCTACTCCCGAACGAGATAGGTTGTTGGAGCAGGGAACCGCGCCTATCGGAATCAATCAGGGAACCTGGGCCGAATGTGCCGTGATCCTGGTCGGTGCGTTGGGTGCCTCTTAGAGATGCCGGCGGGCATCCGCCGTGGAATGGGGACTGAGCAAACCGCGCAATTTCTCAATTCGTCGCTGTCGCTTCTCCTCCAGATCCTGATGATTGTAGGCTTCCAGCGTCTCACGGATGGTCGGGGCCAGGGTAAGGGGATGGAAAGGCTTGGTGATGTAGTCGAAAGCACCTTCCTCGTAACCGCGTAACTCGTCCTCGAATTGACCCTTGGCGGTCAGAAAGATGATCGGAATGTGCCGCGTGTCGGGATTGTTGAGTACCTGGCGGCAAACTTCAAAACCGTCGATGCCCGACATCATGATATCCAGCAAGACCAAATCGGGATGGAGCGTCCCCAGCATCCGGAGGGCCTGCTCGCCGCTAAAAGCAGTCTCGACCTCGAAGCCCTCGAAATTCAGCGTCTCACTGACCAGGTCGCAGATCAACTCGTCGTCATCCACCACCAGGACCCGGTCCGCCATTGCCTGCTCCTTCCCCCATCTGTTCCGTGCCGGCTTCTACTATAGCACGCCCACCGTGAGGCTCAAATAGCAAGATTGACGGTAAGCGCCCCCGCCCGATCTATGCCGTCTGCCTAGCCTGCCCTATTATTTCCTATGCTATACTGCAAACGCCGAAGACGCTGAAGAGAAAGAGGGACGGATGGAGCAGGTACTGTACCGGATCGGAGAGGCGTCGGCCCAGCTCGATCTCTATGACAAGAATAGCAATACTCTACGAAGCTGGGTGGATGAATTCAAGGATTTCCTGAGCAGCTCGGCCAATCCCGAAGCGGGGCGGCCTCGTTTTTTCACCGAGGACGATCTCCGTGTGTTGCGCGCGATCCGCGATCTGCGCGCCAATCATCTGCCTTACAGTGAAATTCGCACCCGGTTGAGCCAGGGCACGCAGGCCCTGGAACATACCGCGCCGCCTCCACCGGCCGAGGATCGGGTGGGACGCATTCCCGCCGGCGAGTTGGCGCCCGCCCTGGCCGAGCAGGTGCAAACGTTGCTCTCTCCTATGTCCCGCGCCGCCGATGAGTGGCGTACCCTGGCCGAACAGTATCGGGCTCGCCTCGAGGATCGGGAGATCCGGGTCACCAATCTCGAGCAGCAGGTCGAGAGCCTTCACCTCCGCCTGGCGGAGATGCATACGTCGGCCATCGCCATGCACAGCGCCGCGATCAAGCGGATCGAGGAGTTCGCCGAGCAGCAAGGGCGCCGCCGCCGCTGGTTGTTCCTCTTTTAGCATTACA
>JAICHN010000444.1 GCA_025924845.1 Chloroflexota bacterium
CAACCACCATTCACTACTCCGCCTCGTATTCGGCGCGCGTGATAATGGTGCAGCGCTCGCCCCGGCTGGTCACCACCCGAAAAGAGGGGTCGAAGGTAAAGTGGGCGTACATCAGATTCTGACACTGAGAACCGAGAATCTCCTTGTGCAGGGTTGGCGTACCCTGGCCCGCACCCTCTTCATACTCCTGGACAATGTCGGTATGGCGGTTCGCGCGGATATGAATCTTCTCGCCGCACTTGGCGCATTGCACGTACAGGTGAACGCCGCCCGGGTCGCCGCCGCCCTCGGATCGCGTCCGATCGCGTACACCGAACAGCCTTGCTAGAAAGCCCATTTTCGTCCCCTTGCGTGCTTCGCCGCCACGCGCCATGGCCAGAGTTTGGCCCGCCCCTTCGCGGACACCGTCAAATCATGGTACAACGTGCGCGGGAGTACGTGATGGAGGGAGGGACGGCGGATGAATGATTGGCACGCGCCGGCAAGGGCGAGCCGACGCCGTCGAGCACGCCTCCGCAAGATCTTTATCCTCCTTTCCGCCGGTGCGATCGTCGTTGCCGTGATGATGTTTCTAGGCATGGACGTCACCTCCGCCCCCGGCCGGGAAACGATTGGCGGCCACGGCGATACTCAACCGCTGCTTCTGCCTATGGCCATCTTCATTGCAGGCATGATCGGACTTGCCGTATGCTTGCCCTGATCGAAATCGTCGGCCGAGCAAGGCGTCAGGCCGCTCCGCGGTGGCCCGCCGCATGGGCAAGCACGTCGGCTGCCGGCCACATGGCTCGATGAGACTCCCCCTGCCTGCGGCCCTTTGCGCCCTCCTGCTGTTTGGCGGCGTGGCGGGCAGCACGGCCGGATCCGGCGCGCCGCCACTCGCCGCGCAAGTAAAGACCCTGCAACTGCAGGTCCGCACCCTTCAGGCTCAGGTGAAGACGTTGCAACGGGCGCGCTCTCGCCCTGGTCCCAGAGGGCCGCGCGGTGCCCAGGGACCGCAAGGGCCGGCCGGAGCCGACGGCTTGACCGGAGCCACCGGCGCGCCGGGCGATCCCGGTGAACAAGGAGATTCGGGGCCGGCAGGGGCGCGCGGACCGCAAGGGCCGACCGGTGCCATGGGCCCCATGGGGCCCCAAGGCCCACAAGGAGAGCAGGGACCGACGGGGGCGGCGGGCGACCCGGGCAAAGCAGGCGGCACGGCGCCCGCCGCCCCCTCCGTACTGGCCTCGGGGCACACAGTTGCCGGTGACCTGGCGGTCAGCTTCACCGCACTGCAAGCCGATCAAGCGCAAGGTGATGCGATAACCTATGGGATCCCCCTGCCGGGCGACCCCTACGCCGTCCAGATGGGACAATCCGCGGCTTGCCTCGCGCCGGGTCAGGCGGCGCCTGGTACGCTCTGCCTCTACCCTTCGACGATGACTAACGTGCGGAGCGCGCTGACCGCCGCCAATGACGTGTCCAGGCCGTCGCCGGGCACCGCGGATCGCCTCGGTTTCCTCTTTCAGATCAGTTCCAACCTACCGGGCCAGGTCGTGTGGCAGGGGAGCTACGCCTATACGGCGCCCTGATGGACACCACCTGGTCAGGGGCATATACTGAAGATGCAGGTAGGGGAAGTTATCCACGGGTCGAGCCTGCGCCCCTCTACCGAAAGTCAAAGAATCATGGCGCCTTTCAAAAAGCTTCAAGAAAACTCCATGTACTGGCGTTATCGCTACCTCACCAGGCGCCAGTTGGCCGTAAAGCGCTGGTGGCGCGAGTTGCGCCAGACACGTGTACGGTTGCAAGCACGGCCGCGAGTGATGCCGATGCGCGGTCGCGGCATGGCTGCCGCCACTCCTTATGTGCGGGCCAACCGGGTTGACGCGCGGCGTGGCGCGGCCTTTGTGCTCGCCCTCGCGGCCGTCTGGACGGCCCTCGATCTTTCCACGCTATCGCAGGCAAGCTTATTGATTGGCTTGGTGCGTATCGTGACGCTGGCCGCCGTGGCATTTGTGTTCTCCCGCTTCTGGTAGAATCGATGCCTCCGCAAAGAATCCGCCTGTACGGTAAGCCGGGCTGTCACCTGTGCGAGCGGGCCGAGGAAATGCTGGAAGATCTCGGACTGGAGCAACCTCTGGCGGTTGAAACGATCGACATCACGTCCGATCCGGCGCTTTTCGAACGGTACCGTTTCGAGATACCGGTGATCATGCTCGATGACGGGCGGAGCATCTTTGGCCGCATCGGTGTCGGCGATCTACGTGCCTTGCTTCAAGGTCAAGCCTCGGCGCCTCGGTCGATTTAGCCAAGCCCCGGTTCAATCGTGACAATGGTCGCGGCGAAATTGCCGGTGGGGGCCACGTCCGTACAGCGTCCCGCGAAAAGGATAAAGGGACCGGCCGGTTCGGCTGGGAAGACGTTGAGCGGTACGCGAGCACGCGCCAGCATTACTCCGTCATCGCCTGCGTGGAACGTGGCCAGGGTAACGGGAAGGCCGTAACGATCGGCCGGATTGGCGAGCCCAAGGCAGTAGCGTGCGCGGTTGGCATCCAGGCCGGTCGCCACCGCTTGGACCGAGGCGCCGGGAACCAGGACCGTAATCGGCCGTCCCTCGTGCAGGATACGCAGCGTGGGTCGCGAGGCCCGCGCCTCCCCGCCGCATACCGCGGTGGTCAATGCTGTCGCCACCATGATCGCCGTCATAAGCCGCGCTGGAATGCCCATCGTCTCTCTCCATCCTCCATTGTAGGGTCGGCCATTCGCCCTTTCTCTAGTTTAGAACATATGTTCAATAACGCAAGAGTCGCTGTGGAAAAAGTCCGAAAGAATGGAAAATCCCTCGACTCGCTCGTGCGAGTCAAGGGATTCATCGACCGTGCCGTCGCCTCGCGCGGCCCCTTCGCTCTCGATCCGATTCCAGGCGCTTCCGCTGTGTTTAGCTCGGGTTGACCTGGACGAACTCGACGTGGGTGGCCGCGCCGTTCCGCACGCTGTATTGCGTGTGGTGGACCGTGACGCGGCGCGGCGCCTCACCTTCAACTTCCAGGCTCACCACAGTGGACGGTCTAATGTGCCGCAGGGCCAAGCCAAACGCGTGCGCGTCCAGTTCCAGGGCAACCGAGGGAATATTCGAGCCGTAAACATTCCCCGGCAACACCCCGGTCTTGCGTAACGCTTTTACGCGCCTGCCCGTTACACTGCGCCGCCGCGCGCGAACTACAATATCGTCCATAATCTTCTTTCCGCTTAGTCGGGCACGGCGTCATAAGGCCGCCCTAGTCGTACCCTTGATAGTATCCGCCCTAGACGCCTCACCGTCAAAGGGCTCGGAGATCCCCAGAAACGGTTGTGAAACGAACCGACCACGCGCTACACTGCACGAAATGGACGACGGTGCCTTACTCACTCTGGAAGAAGCCGCGACGCGGTGCGGCTACCGTAAGCGTGACCTGAGAGCGCTCCTCCGAGACGGCCGCCTCCCCGCCATCCGCGCCGGGGGACATTGGCGAGTTGCCCCGGCCGATCTCGCGCTGCTACCCGGCCGTCCCGCGCTGCCGACACCGGCCGCGCTTCCCACGACGGCCGATTCGCCGCCTACCCCCGACACCGATCTAGTCGCCGCCCTGATCGAACTTCTACGGGAACGAGATCGCAAAATGGCGGAATTGCAGGAGGAACGCGCTCAACTGACCGGTCAGGTGGGGTTTCTCCTCGGTCAGCTTACTGAACGTGAGGAGCGCATCCTGGCTCTGGAGCGCGGGGCAGCCGTCCCGCCCGCAACCATCGGCATGGCTCAGGCGGATGAGCCGATGGTGCTGATCGAGCAGCGGCTACCGGCCGAGGCATCCGATCCCGCATTTGCACCGGCCAATGTACTCCCGAACCGGAGCGCCCAAACCGGGGACGATGCCGCCGCGCTTAGCGCCCAGTTGAGTGAGGCTGTGACCGCCGCCGCCTCCGAATCCGCCACGGCCCCCTACCTGGAAAACGCTCCGGCGATGGTCATAACCTCACAGACGACTACGCGGCGGAGACGCGGCCTGTTTGGCCTATTCCGGACCCGCGAGGCATTACGGTAGGCGCGCCCGCGCCGTGCGAGCCGGCCTGTTCCGAGCATTAAACGCCTGCCCCGGCATATGCGGCGTGTTAGGTGGTCATAATGGACGACAGCGCCTCGTTCAGTGACCCCGCATCGAGGAACGGAGCTGGAACGACTTTGCGCACCACGCCCCGCGCATCAACGAGCATACTCTGCGGTAAATCTTTTACCCCGTAGTAGGGGACCACCGTTTGCTTGGGGTCGAGCAGCATGGGGTAGGTCACGCCCCGTTCGGAAGCGAACGCGGCAACCGACTGCGCGTCGTCGACCTGCTCGTCAACGCCAAGAATGATCA